>JAICWY010000072.1 GCA_025934645.1 Vulcanimicrobiia bacterium | reverse complement strand
TCTTCATTCCGGCGCACCGCGTCGTTGGCGCCGATGGAAGCGTACGCGGCGCCGGACCTACCTCGATCCGGCGCCGCTTACTGAAGTTCGAAGGAATTACTTTGAGATGACGACAAGCGCGAGCGCCCAGCCGCCCTGCGTGCGGATGCGGGCTAAATAGCCTTCCTCCGTTCTTCCGTAGATGTGATACCCTGCTTTGAGCGCGTCGCGAACCGACGTAAAAACGACAACTCCACTCATATGAGCACGCTCCCGTATGAACCTCTCGCGCGCCCTTGGCCTTGCCGCTTGTGAGTCACCTTGTGGGGAACCTGTGAAGCGCCCGTGCAGTACCGCAATTTCTAGTGGATAAAGGCGCGGTATTCCACAACCGCCCCGCCGCCGTTGTTCCGATCGCCCGCCTCGCCTGTGAGCGCATACTTCGCCGAGAAGTTGATGCTCCGAAGGCCGAAGAGCCATTCCGAATGCGCGCGCGCGATGCCGAACGCCACCATCGCATCTTCTTCCGCCGCTACTTCTGGCTTAACGACGGGTGGATGCGGAATGCTGTATTCGTACAGATCGCTGCCGCTTAGATGCGGCGTCGCGCCGATCGAGGCTTCGAAAAAATGCGCGTTGCGCAGCGGCATGCGAAACGCCAATTCCGCGCGCAGTCCCGCGAGCCGCGAACTCACGACTTGGCTGATGTTCGGCAGCGGCGTGCGCTGGTTTATCACCGTCGCGCCCGCGCCGAGCCACCAATGCGCCTGCCGATCCACGGCAACGCGCAGCGCACCGTCGATCAGACTGAATCGCGGCGTCGCTTGTCCGTAAAATGCCGACGGCTTTTGCGGAAGTGAAACCGGCGGAATGCCTTCGAGCCGCAGCGCCAGGCGCCGCCCTTGCACGCCGGCTTGCAGTATCGCGCCGCCCGCAATGCCGCGTTGCGAACCGGCGACATCCGTGTGCGTTCCCGTCAGCAGCAATGCTTGCGCGCCGGCGTACACGCGGGTTTGCGCGATTGCTTGCGAGCCCGACGTGAATGCGACGACTGCGGCGAGCGCGAGAACGCTAGCGCTTCGTCGCATCCATCACGACAATTCCGCGCGCGTTCTTGCTCTGTAACGCGCTGAGCGCTGCGAGCGCCGCCCCGATCGGGCTTTCCGGCGCGGTCGCTTCGGAGATCGTCATGCCGATGCGTGATTTCGCCTCATCGTCAATCGGTTGCCGCATCATCGCGGGCAGCGAGCGGTATTTCGAGATCATCCCGAGCACCGCGCCGAAACGCGCGTTCACGCGCTGCGGATCCATGACGATCACGAGCACGCCGTGCCGTCCATCGTCCGCTTTGCGTGAAAATGCGGCGTAATCGATGCCGTAACGCTGCGCTTGGGAATGTTCGTCGGGATTGTTTCCGGTTTCCGCGGCCGTATAGCCGGAAGGCGGTGCGCCTTCGACCTTACTGACCCATGCGGAGAGATCGCCGAACGTGCCTTGCGTTGCCGCGATCACTTCGTGTCCGGTATACGTGCCGTTGCCCGCGTCAAACACCGTCGCGCCGTTTTGCGCGCCGTGCGCGTTAACGTTCTGCGTGAACGACCGCGTCGAAACGATGGTTGCATTCGGATACAGCGGGAATCCCGTGGAGTTTGTCAGCGCTGCCGTGCCGTGCGGCGAAGGCTCCGAGCTTTGCTGCCCGCCGCCCGAGCACGCGGTCAAAAGGGCAAGCGCGGCGAGTGCCGCGACGGATGAAAACGTGGCGAAGATGCGCATAGCGCAGCACCGTTCGAGGAGAACCGTTGCGGGCCCCGTAAGGCTGAGGGGCAAGGGGGTGCACCGTGTCGTTCGCAGAGTTTTGGCCGCGCTACCTGGACGCGCATCGCGATCCGCGCACGCGGCTCTTTCACGTCGCGGGCACGCTGGCCGGCACCGCGCTGGTCTTTTGTGCGGCAGTGACGCGCCGCCCCTGGCTCGCGGCAGCGGGGCTCGCCGTCGGCTACGGCCCTGCCTGGTTCTCGCATGCGCTTTTCGAACGCAACCGCCCGGAAACGTTCCGCGCGCCGTTCCGCTCCCTTGCGGCCGACTTTGTGATGGCGTGGCACGTTCTGCGCGGCACGATCGACGAACAACTCGCGGGCGGAACGTCCGCACTCAAAGAGGAGCAGCTATGATCGTTCTATTTTCAGCATTGTTGCTCGCCGCGGCGCCCGGCACGCCCGCACCGCTGCCCACGCTCGCGCCCGCTATGACGAAAGTGCACATGTCTTCGTTCACCGCGGGCCAAGCCGTGTCGGTGAAGGTGTATCAACCATTTGAGATTCGCGTGAAAGTCACATCGGGCACCGGCTATTCGTGGAGGCCGCAGGGACCGCTGCCGCCGGGTGTCGCGCTGCTGGGTGTCTTCCAAGAGCCCCGCGGCAAATTGATGCCGGGCGGCCCCGGCATGGAAAATCTGGTTTTTCGCGCGGTGGATCCCGGCAAATACACGCTCGCGCTTGGATACGTGCGTCCTTGGGAGCGCAACGTCAAACCCGCAAAAACCCAAACCTTCGCGATTACGGTTCGGAAATAACGAATGCAGCAACAGCAGCGGCTCTCTTACGGTTCTTATTTGCACGTCGACGAATTGTTGACGATGCAGCGCCCGCTTTCCGTACCCGAGCATCACGACGAGATGCTCTTCATCGTCATTCACCAAGTGTACGAGTTGTGGTTCAAGCAGCTGCTGCACGAGGTGGGCGCGATCGTGCGCGAACTGGACGCGGGAGAGCTGCTGCCGGTTGCCAAGCATTTCCGGCGCGTGCACACGATACAGCGGCTGCTCGAGCAGCAGATCGACGTGCTCGAAACGATGACGCCGCAAGAGTTTAACGCGTTCCGCGATAATCTCAACCCGGCCAGCGGCTTTCAGTCGATTCAGTTTCGCGAGCTCGAGTTCTTGTGCGGCGTGCGGCGCACCGAAACGCTCAAACATATTCAAACCTCGCCCGAACAACTGGCGCGCTTAGAACGCCGGCTTGCGGAGCCTTCGCTCTACGACCGCGTAAAAGCGCTGCTGCAGCGGCGCGGTTTCGATTCGAGTTCGCACGATGCGCTGATCGCGTCGTATAAGGCCATCTACACGAATCCGCAGGAAAATTACGATCTGTATTTGCTGCTGGAAGATCTCATCGAGTTCGACGAACGCTTCTTATTGTGGCGCGGACGGCACGTGCGGATGGTCGAGCGCATGATCGGCGCCAAACAAGGCACGGGCGGATCGCTCGGTGCGGCGTATCTTGCGACGACGCTTGAACACCGCTTCTTCCCGGAACTGTGGGAAGTGCGGACCTACTTGGGCAAAGGATACGGGTCATGATCGCCGCGACCAAACCGCAGCTGCGCGAGCAGTTCCCGATTCTTGCATCCTCGACGTTTTTGGTCAGCCATTCGATGGGCGCTGCGCCGCTCGGCGCAAAAGCGGCGCTCGAAACCTATTTCAACGAGTGGGCAACCGATGGCGCCGAGGCGTGGGAAGGCTGGCTTCCGCGTATTGCGGAGATCGCCGGCGGTATCGGCGAGATCATCGGCGCGCCCGCGGGTTCGGTATTCTTGGGTCCGAACGTTTCGGTGCTGCAATCCGCGCTCGCGACGTCTTTGCGTTTCACGCCGGATCGCAATGAAGTCGTGTACGAAACGCTCCAGTTTCCGTCGCTCACCTACGTGTGGACCGAATGGCAGCGCTACGGCGCAAAACCGGTGATCGTGCCGTCGGAGGATGGGCGTACGATCCCGACCGAGCGGATCATAGAAGCGATTACGGAGCGCACTGTCATCGCGGTGCTTTCGCACGCGTATTACGTCTCCGGCGCGGTCGCCGACATTCGCACGATTCAAGCGCACTGCCGCAAGACAGGTACGCTGCTCTGCGTCGACGCGTATCAAACGACCGGCGTCTACCCGTACGACGTCACCGAATGGGATCTCGACATAGTCACCGGCGGCAGCCACAAGTGGCTGTGCGGCGGGCCGGGTTGCGGCTGGATCTACGTGAAGCCGTCGCTGCGCGCAGCGTTCGAGCCGGCCGTCACCGGGTGGATGGCGCATGCGCGGCCATTCTCGTTCGAACCCGCACCGATGACGTGGGCCGACAGCATGTACCGCTGGGGCACCGGCACGCCGACGATTCCCGGCTACGTGGTCGCGCAACCCGGCCATAGGCTCATCAAGCAAGTCGGCGTCGCGAAGATCCGCGAACATAACGTGCGGCTGACGACGAAGATTGCCGAGATGGCACTCGAGCGGGGGCTCACGGTAAACACGCCACTGCAGCCCGAGCAGCGCACGGGATGGATCGGCATCGATTTTCCGGATTCTCGCCGCGCGTACGATAAGCTCATCGAGCGCCGCGTCTTCGTCGATTACCGTCCGGGATGCGGCATCCGCGTGAGCCCGCACTTCTACACCGCGGATGAAGAGATCGACGCATTTTTCGAGGCGTTATCGTCGGCATGAGCGCAGCCTCGTTCATCGTCGATCACCGCAATATAGGCGCCGCGTTCCGGCGCCTTTCGCTTCCCACGGCCGTTTCGATGCTGGGCGATCAGCTGCTCGGTATCGTCGACACGATCGTGATCGGCAGCTTGGGCGCGGTTGCGCTCGCCGGCGCGACGGCAGCCAATACAGTCGCGCTCGCGGTGACGTTCGCGATCATCGGCTTTTTGAACGGCCTGGGCATCATCGCGGCGCAGCGCATCGGCGCGCACGATCTGGAGGGCTACGCGCGCACGGTGCGGGCGGGCGCCGTCATTCCAATGATTGGCGGCTTCATATGCGCGGCGCTCAGCATTCCGCTGGCCGGCGGCATCGTCGGCGAGATGATCGGGCATTTGCCGAGCGCGCACGCGAGCGGCATCTACCTGATCTTACGCATATGCAACATGATTCCGATCAGCGTAAGCGGCACAGTCATCACCGGTTTGGGCGCTGCCGGCAACCGGAAAATCGGCATCATCATCCTGGCGATCATCAACCTCGTGCATATTCCGCTGCTGATGATTTTGGCGCTCGGGTGGCTTACGCATCATCCGCTCGGCATCGTCGGCGCCGGCATTTCGTCGCTTCTTTCGGAATTGATCGCGGCATGCTACGCGATCTTTTACGTGGCGCGACGGCCGGTGTACCGGATCTTCGAGAAGCTCACCGTGGATTTGCGGCTCGCGTTGGAATGCGCGCGCCTGGGCTTGCCCGAGGCGGTGTTCTTATTCGCCGTGATCGCGCCGGACGCGTTCATCGTCGCGCTGCTGGCGCCGTTCGGGCCGATCGTCATCTCGGCGTTCCGCGCGCTCAACGTGGTCTCCGATCTTACGTTCGTCGTTCCCAGTCCGCTGCAGTCTGCGGTGCAAACGGTGATCGGGCAGCGTCTGGGCGCGAAGGACGTCGACGGCGCGCAGTGGTTCTTCCACCGCTCGCGCACCTTCGCGTTTTGGATAACCACGATCACGGGCGTATGCTCGGCCGCACTGGCGTGGCCGCTGGCGTACGTCTTCACGTTAAACGCTGTGGTCGCGAGCGTTGCCGCGTTGCCGCTCGCGGCACACATGGCAACGCTTCCCATCAAAGGCTGGGCGATGGTTTCGATGGCGCCGATCCGCGCCTCGGGCGACACGCGATTTTCGATGACGGTCGGAATCGTGACGAGCTTGCTGGTATTGCCGGCGGCTTACATCTGCATCGTGGTCTTGCACATCGGCTTATGGGGCGTACCGATCGCGTGGATCTTCGCGTGGACTGCGCGCGCGATACTCACAGCTTTCAAACTGCGCGGCGGTTCTTGGACGCGGCGGACGCTGATGGCGGAGCGGTAGCCTCGTCTTACTCGGCCGTGGTTCGACCGCTTCGCGGCTCACCATGACAGTTCAAAACCCGGCGAAAGGCTTTCAGACCGCCGAGAGCAGTGAGCGGACCTCGTCGTGAACGGCGCCGTTGCTTGCCAAAATCGAATCGCCCTCCAGACGAAACGTGCAGCCGTCTAATGCCGTAACGCGTCCGCCCGCTTCGCGCACGAGCAGCGCGCCGGCCGCCATATCCCATGGAGCGAGATCGAATTCCCAAAACGCGTCGAAACGGCCGGCGGCCACGTACGCGAGATCGAGCGCGGCAGCTCCGTCGCGCCGCACCGCCTGCGCGTGGTTGGAAGCCTTCGCAAAGTGACGCGCATTGCGTTCATAATCCGATGGTTTGAAGCCGGTGCAGAGCATCGCCGCGCCCACGCCCGAAATGGCGGAAACCCCGATGCGATGCTCGTTGAGCGTTGCGCCTGCGCCGCGCTCCACTTCAAACAATTCATTCATCATCGGCGCGTAAACGGCGCCCGCGAGAAGTTCCCCGTCGCGTTCGTAAGCGATTGAAACGCAGAACATCGGATAGCCGTGTGCGAAGTTCGTCGTTCCGTCTAACGGATCGACGATCCAGCGCTCGTTCGCCGTTCCCGCACGCACGCCGCCTTCTTCGCCCAAAATCGTCGCGTTCGGATACTCCGCGCGCAAACGCGCGACGATGATGCGCTCGCTCTCGCGATCCGCTTGGGTCACCAGGTCGGCGCGGCGGCCTTTCTCCTCGATGTGCAAAGGCCGGTGCAGGTGCTCCATGAGCACCGCGCCGGCCTCGCGTGCAGTTGCAACCGCGGCCTCGAGCGGATCGCGCACTAGTTCGAAATGAACGTGTACGTGACGACGGAGGTCGAAGGCGTGATGGGACCGCCTTGAATCGAGATCTCGAAGTTCATCAATTCATCGAACGGCGCGCGCTGCGCGGCGTGGCCCGTGCCGGTATCCATCAGCAAGAGTCCGGGACTCGTGGTCGGTACCGTCGCATACGCCGTCTGGTCGTACGTTACGCCGGACGAGGGCGCCGAACGCGTCGAGTCGATCGAGGTCAGGAGTTCGTTCGCCGGCGATCCGGTGTTCGCGGGATTGCTGTTCGTCGAGGCATACAATTTCCAACCGACGGATGAGCCGGCGTTCGTATAGACGCTTACGCGTACGACGTCGCCGCCCGTTACCGTCTGCAAGTTGGCAATCGGTCCAAAATCCACCGTGTTCGTCCCCGTGTTGAAAAGGCACGCGGGACAATTCACCGTCGGCGTGGAGCCACCCGGTCCCGGGTTGCCCGGATTCACGGCGATCGACAGGCTTGCGGAAAGAATGATCTGCACGATTGTGTCCGTGGACCACTGCTCGGAAGCGCTCACCGAACCGTTCACCTTGGTGGGGAACTGGTAGGTGTCGTTGACGGTGTACGGCGCCTTTGCCGTAAACTTCACCGTCAGCGCCGATCCGGGCGTGATCGCGCAGGTTGCGCCGCCGATGTTGATGGCGCCGTTGGTGCCGGTCGTCGTTGCGCTCGTATAGCTGGTAATCGAACAACCGTATGTCGTGCCGGAGATCGTCGGCGCGCTGGTAATCGTCCAGGCCGTTCCATCGGCCGGAAGCACCGCGCTGGTGTCTTTGCCTGGAACCGTGATCGTTGCCGACGTGATGTTGTTACCGGTGCCGCTCGTATTTTTAATGACGTACGAAAACGCGTTGCCGTACGTCGCATCGGCATCGGCGCCGATCTGCGGCGTGTTCGGTGAGGTCACCGTCGTGCCCGTAGGATATCCTCCGGCTTGGCTGAAACCGGCCGCGGCCGAAACGGCGGTCACGTTTAAGCTGAACGTGTGACCGCTCGACCAGCCTCCGCCGTTCGCGCCGTGCGCGTACATCGTCCCCGTGATATTCGACGTCGCGGTTTGCAGGTTGCCGCTTACGGCAAACGTTTGACCCGGAGTCATCGAATTCGCTTCGGTTGCCGCGCCGCAACTGGGAATCGAGGTGTTGACCGGCGGCGGATTGGCGACCGGACCGTCGGTTGTTACAAATTGACTCGCGCACAAGCCGAACCAATACCGCGTTACGCCGGCGCTCGGCGTGCTCGTTCCGAGCAACGACCAGCCCGTCGGCATGCCGGACGGATTGGTGAAGCCGTTCGTGGACGGCAGATCGATCGTAATGAGGTCCAGATAATCCGGGAACGGATCCTGCGCGGTGGATGCGTTGCTGACGTCGATCGTCACCGAGTTATTCGTGTTCTGACCCTCGGATGTCGGCGCGAATCCCGGCGTGATTAAGTTGCCGTTGAGCGAATATCCCGCGCTGGCCGTCGAGTCGTACACGTTCTGCGGCACGAAACCGGTGAACGAGCCGCTCGGCGTAAGCGTAAACTGGGTCGGCGTCACGCCTTGAAGCGTCCAGTCGGTGTACGAGAACGCACCCGGCGGCGGCGGCGTGATGTCGACGTACACCGTCTCGCTTGCCCCCGGCGCGATGCCGCCGTTGCTGCCCGCCGTCTTCAAACAGAACGAACTGCCCGGCGCGCCTGCTACCGGACATGGAACCACGACGCTCCACTGCGTCGGCGAACTTCCGTCCACCGAGATGAATGTCGTCGTCCCGGAAGGCGTGTACGCGGTCGGCATGACCACCATGAACTGCGACATATTCGCGGTGCCGACGCTCGAATTGTTCGTGAGGGTGATCGCCCAGACGTCGGAATAACCGTTCGGCGACGTGTACGGCGAACTCGACGTATAGATTGCGTTCGTTCCGTTGGTGGTGTACCCGTGCGTTTCCTGACCGGCGTAATAGGCGTTGCCGCTGTCGCGGTAGCCGATGTGCGAGACGCTCGCGGTGCCCGCCCACGTATTGCCCGCGCCGTTCGTGAACGCAACGGAATTGGTGGATGACGAACTATTGTTTTGCGACCATCTCACGCCGTCCGTCGGCAGAAGCGCGGTCTGACCCGTACATCCACTTTGGCAGTTGCTGTTGCCGGGAACGTTGCTGAACTGCACGCCCGGAATCGTGAGCGTGCCGCTCATCGCCAGCACCTGACCGTTGGTCGCCGGATACGCCGTGATCGTGCAGCCGGCGTTCGCGCCGTTGCCGCCGTAGCATTGATCGGTGACGGTCCAGCTTTGACCGGCGGAGTCGGAGACGGTCTGCTGATAGCAGCTCGTACCGCAGCTCGTGTACGAGCCCGTGAGCAGCATCGTGATGCCGACGGAACCCGTATTGAACGCCAGCCCGCTGATCGTGTCGCCGTTGTTCTTCCCGTAGTACGTGTCACCGTCGTTTGTGAAGACGAGATTGTCCGTCACGACCGCGCTTTGCGGCAGCACCATCGCCGTGCTGAGCGCCATCGTGCCCGGATCCTGGAACTGCGTGAGCGCATTGTAGCCGAGAATCTGGAACGCTTGCGAGGCGTCGACGCTCTTCGTCGACTGATTGTACATCTGTACGGTGTAAACGTTGCCGATGTAGTTGGACGGAGATTGCGTGGACGTGAACGCGTACGTTTTGGATACCGTTCCCGAGGAACTCGCGGTTACCGTTGTGGGTCCGGAAACGACAGCCCCCGTCGGATCCGTGACTGTGAACGTATAATTCTTGCTGGCAGAGAGGCCGGTTGCGTTCATCGTCCAGCCGCTGTCGGAATCTTCGGTTGTCGTATCGAACGCGAATTTGGTCGTCGCCGTATACGGTGAGGGCGGCGGCGTGGGCCAGTTAGAGCCCAGCGAGGCATTGCCGGCGGTCGGCGTGAGCGGCAGCGAGCCGGTTGCGGCGCTGCCGGTTATCGAGACTTGGCGCATTGCGAGGCGCGTGTGCGTCGTCAGGTTATACAGAACGACGGAATACGTGCCGGTCGGCGTGGTGCTGCTGAGCGGCCACACCGCGGTAATCGCCGCGGAATTCTGCGCGCCCACGACAGCCGTGATGCCGGGCGAGGTCGTCGGATCGCAAAGGGTGTTGGCCGTCGTGCTTCCCGGCGGAGCGACGTACGTACACGCGGGATTGACTGACGTCGATTCGATGTAGACGACGTACGATTGGCCTTGCGTGAGGCCGGTGGCGTTCGCGTACACGTTCGTGCCGTTCGCTGCCGTAAATTGCGTTTGGGGAATCGTAGCGCCGCTGTCCGCAAACGTCCCGAATACGTTTACGCTGCCGACCGAAACGTACACCACCGAGATCCATTTGCCCAGCGTCTTGTCGTACGTTCCGAGCACGTACGTGCCGGTCGTGTTCAGGTTTGCGGTATCGCGCTGACTGCCTTTGGTTCCGGT
>JAICWY010000124.1 GCA_025934645.1 Vulcanimicrobiia bacterium | reverse complement strand
GCCGGCGTCCGCTTTCGATCCGGTTGCGTACACGGAACCCACGCCGATGTAATCCGCACCGCACGCTTGCGCTGCGCGCGCTTCCTCTTCCGTTCCGCACGATACGCCCAAAATGCGCCCGGCCAGCGCGCTGCGAATTTGCGCCATTTCATGCGACTGCGCGTCGTCCGGGCCGACGTGCACGCCGTCCGCGCCGTATGTTTGCACCGCGCGCCATTCGTCGTTCAAAATAAAGAGCGCGTGATACGCGCGCGTAAGATCGCGCAGTGCGAGCGCATGTTCCGCAACGATGCCGGATTTCGCGCGATACTGCACGATCCGCACGCCGCCTTCCAGCGCGGCGCGCGCGATCGCCACGGCATCGCGTTCGTCTTCATTGACGATCGCGTAAATGCCGCGCAGACCCGTTACGAGCGCATCCGAAGCCAAATCCACGCGTTCACCGCAAGGTACACGACGAAAAGACCGACGACGAGAAACACGATCGGATACGCATGGCGCTGCATTGCAAGCGGCACCAAAAAGACGAAGACCAGCGCACCGGCCATCAGCAGCGCGACGATGCGTTGAAACGGAACCATCGGTTACTCTTCCAGCAGAATTTCAGCGATGCGGATCAAATCCGTTTCGCTGGTGAACTTGATCTCGACGCTGCCGCCCGGTC
Source organism: Vulcanimicrobiia bacterium (assembly GCA_025934645.1). GTDB lineage: Bacteria > Vulcanimicrobiota > Vulcanimicrobiia > Vulcanimicrobiales > Vulcanimicrobiaceae > JAICWY01. Next base: position 3,232 of record JAICWY010000124.1, on the reverse strand, counting down.
CGGTGCGGCGCAGCGCGACCGGCGCGCCGAACTTGGTGCGCAGGCGAGATTCAAAATCGCGGTCTTCGGCAGAAAGCGTGCGCTCTTTGGGCGGTGCGAGCGGTTTCTCCGGCGCGGGCGCCAGCAATGAGGCGACGACGCGCTCGAGCGCGCGGACCGAGAGGCCTTCGCTCGCAACGCGCTGCGCGAGTTCCATGCGCGCGTCCTCGGGCGCGGCAAGCAGCGCCTTCGCGTGACCGGCCGAGAGGCGTCCCTCGGCGAGGAGCGCCTTAATGCCCTCGGGCAGCGTCAGCAGGCGAAGCGCGTTGGTGACGGTCGTGCGCGCCTTGCCCAGTCGCTGGGCGACCTGCTCTTGCGTGAAATCGTGCGCTTCGATGAGCTGGGCGATGCCGGCGGCTTCTTCCAGCGGGTTGAGGTTCTCACGCTGGAGATTCTCGATGATCGCGACTTCGAGGCTTTGACGGTCGGTGCTCGGCCGCACGATCGCGGGGATCGTGCTGCGCTGAGCGGCCGCGGAGGCGCGCCAGCGCCGCTCGCCTGCAACCAGTTCGTAGCCATCGGCGAGTTCCCGGACCAAAATCGGCACCAGCACGCCGTGCTCCAAAATCGAGGCCTTCAGCTCTTCAAGCCCCGCCGGGTCGAAGGTTTTGCGCGGCTGATGCGGGTTGGGCCGCACGCGATCGACGGGAATCTGGCGGACGACCTCGCCGCCGGCAACGCCGGGCGCCGCGGGGGCCGTGGGGACAGGGGCATCGCCGAGCAGGGCGCCCAGGCCTCTGCCCAGCCCGCGTTTGGGGGCGGTGCTCACTGTGCGATGGCCCGCGCGTCGTGTGCTTGGGCCTGCGCTTCGAGCATCTCGCGCGCGAGCGCCAGGTACGCTTGCGAGCCGCGCGATTTCACGTCGAACAGAATCACGGGTTTGCCGAACGAGGGCGCTTCGGAGAGCCGCACGTTGCGCGGAATCTGCGTTTTGAACATCTGACGCGGAAAGTACGCGCTGAGTTCATCGAGCACTTCCATTGCAAGCTTCGTGCGTCCGTCGAACATCGTGACGAGCACGCCGCTCACGTGCAATTGCGGATTGAGCGCATCTTGCACGCGCCGCACGACGTTGGTGAGCTGTGAGAGTCCTTCGAGCGCGTAGTACTCGGCTTGCACCGGAATGACCACTTCTTCAGCTGCGGTGAGCGCGTTTATCGTCAGCAAACCGAGCGAGGGCGGACAATCGATCAGCACGTAATCGTAGTTCGCGGCGATCGCGGAAATCACGCCTTTTAAACGGTTTTCACGCGATAAGGCGGAGACGAGTTCGATCTCGGCGCCGGCCAGATTGATCGTCGCCGGAATGATATGCAGGTTCTCGATTTCCGTGGAACGCAGCACTTCGTCGATCGAGGCGTGGTGCATCAACAGATCGTATACGTCACGTTTCAACTCGGATTTGTTGATGCCAAGGCCCGTCGACGTATTGCCCTGCGGATCGAGATCGACGATGAGCACGCGACAGCCCAGCACGGCAAGAGCCGCGCCAAGATTCACTGTTGTGGTGCTTTTGCCGACGCCGCCCTTTTGGTTGACGAGCGCGATGATACGCGACAGTGTTAAGAACCCCCGAAATGCTGGTTCAGCAGGGCGTGAAGGGTGTCCGGCTCATTGAGCTCGGGCCGTTCGGTGACCTGCTCGAACAGGTATTGTAACGCATCGCCCACGCGCTTGTCTCCGCGAAAGCCCTTGGGCGCAATCTCCAGCTCCACCATGCGGTCCATCACGGCCTTCCCGTCGATGCGCAAATCTTTGATCGAAAACGCCGGTTTGCGGGCGACTTCCGCGTAGACGCGGGCTTGGAAGCGCTCGTTCGAGTCGTCGCGCTTGGGCAAGCCGCTGCCGGCGATGTCGGCTGCCCGCAGGGCGAACTGCCGGTCGAGATGCGCAACGCCGATCCGGCGGACAAAGCGCCGGATAGCGGCGTCGGTGAGGTCCGGGTCGGCCACGTACATGTGCTGGCGGACCAGGTGCTCGACCGATTCGCCCACTTCATTCGAGAAGCGCAGGCGCCCGAGCATGGCCGCGGCCATGTCGCCGCCGACCTGTTCGTGGCGGTAAAAGTGCGGGCCGTCCTTGGTGCGCGGTTTGCCGATGTCGTGCAGCAGCGCCGCGAGGCGAAGCACGAGGTCCCCGGGCGGCACCGAATCGAGCGTCTCGAGATTGTGCCGGTACACGTCGTACGCGTGCCACTCGTTCTGATCGACGCCCACGCCTTCCAATAACTCGGGCCAAACGAACGGCAGAATTCCCGTTTCGCGCAGCAGTTCAAATCCGATCGACGGCTTCGGCGCTTGCACGAGCAATTTCATCAGTTCGTCGCAGACGCGCTCCGCCGAAACGCTTTGCACGAGCGCCGCGGATTGCGTCATCGCATCGCGCGTTTGCGGCGAAAGTGCATAGCCGAAACGCGCGGAGAATTGCGCTGCGCGCAGCATGCGCAACGGATCTTCTTCAAACGTTTTCGGCGTTAAAATATCGATTTTACGCGCGCGTATATCGCTTTCACCGCCGAACGGATCGACGATTTCTCCCGACGGAATAGCGCGCGCGATCATGTTCATGCGAAAATCGCGGCGTCCGAGATCGTCTTGCAGCGGAATCTCCGGACCGCTTTCAATTTCGAAATCGCGATGATGCGCGCCGGTGGATTTTTCACGCCGCGGAAGCGCAACGTCGACGGTGCATCCGTCGAACGTGACTTTGAATACGGCAAACGATGCGCCGACGAGATCGACGCGGCCGACGCGGCGCAGCCGCTCTTCCAATTCTTGTGCGCCGACGCCGGTCACGACGTAATCGAGATCTTTCAGCGCGACGTGCGCGCCGTCGAGCTCACGGCGCAGTTCATCTCGAACGCGGCCGCCCACGGCGAAGAGACTGCCTTCAGGCAGCGCCTCGGCCAAAATCCGATCGGCGGGGAGCGGCTCGAACATCAGGGAGCGCGGTTCGCCCGGCGCGCCCGGCGCGCCTTGGGATATCCGGCTAGGGATTTTTAGTGGTTACCAATGCCCGCGGCTGAAGGCGACGACAGCCACAAGCGCGGCCAGAGCCACCGCGGAGAACAAAAAGTGCCGGATCGAGTCGTGCATGGTACGTGCATATCCAAGGTACGCCTACGCGACACGTTCCTCTATGACCAAAGCCTCCAGGACAAGCGGGGAAGAAGGGCGGCTGGGGATGCGGGGCG
>JAICWY010000054.1 GCA_025934645.1 Vulcanimicrobiia bacterium | reverse complement strand
TGTGATCACGATCCCGCAAAAGAACGTTCCGGAGCTTCCGAAGGATCTATTTGAAGGCGTTCCCGCCGACGTCGTCATCGTCGACACAGGTAATTACTATCCGCGCCAACGTGATGGACGCATCGAACCGATTGAGAACGGTATGACGGAGAGCCGGTGGGTGTCCGGGCAACTGGGCCGCCCGGTTGTAAAGGCGTTCAACAACATCTACGCGCAGCATCTGCTTGAGAACGGCAAACCACAGGGAACGCCGGGCCGGATCGCGCTTCCTGTAGCCGGGGACGATCCGAAAGCAAAAGCCGTCGTCATGCACCTCATCGACGAAATCGGCTTCGATGCCGTCGATGCCGGTACGCTGGATGAATCCTGGCGTCAGCAGCCCGACACTCCGGTATACGCAAAGGACTATGATGCCGAAGGTGTGCGCCGCGCGCTGGCCGGCGCGTCGCCGGCGCGTACGGCCGATTTTACGGGAACGGCGCAGAGTCCAGGAACGTTCGAAACGCCGGCGTGACTTTGCGGCTAGCTTCCTTCACCGAATGCATCGCCGTTCCAAATCACCAAGGCAGCGACGGTCGCAAAGTTCGAATTCTAAACGGCACGGCACCAGAAACACACTGCTACGGAGCGTAGGTTCCAAAACTCCATGGATGGCCTTCGCAGTCGTAGGCCGAGTACTCGCGCGATCCGTACTCCGTGTCGCGAAGCTCGCGAAATATCCGGGCGCCGGCGCGTTTCGCGCGTTCGTAGTGCGCTTCGATTTCATCGGCCGGCACGGCGACATACACCGATCCGGTCGGCCGATCGTCTCCCGGCGGCTTTACCGGATAATCGCTCTCGCGCTCCTGGCCGAAGAACATCAAGGCGCCGCGAAAGCGCATCTCTGCGTGCATGATTACGCCGCGATCATCACGGTAGCTGGCAGATTCTTCAAATCCGAAAGCTTCGGTCAGCCAGTGAATTGCGGCCTCGCCATCCAGAAAGCGCATAGCGGGATAGAAGACTTGCGGTTGCGAGCGGTGTTCATTCATGTATCGATGATACCGTGCGGCGGCGCACCCGTCTTGGGTAAAATTATCCTTCTGCGACGAAAGGCCCATCGTTAGTCGCTATTTCGCAGAAAGATTTTCGCGGAGGGGGTTGGGACGACTACACAAGGGAAGCCAGTGACTCCATAAGGAGTACCAAAATTTGAATGGTATAGACCGAGGCGCCTTTTTAATGACCGGCGCTGCCTTCGCTGCGGCTGCGACGAGCGGCTTAGGACTGCGTCCGGAAGATGCCGTCGCAGCGACGCTTGATTCAGGACAATCGCGATTCATGGAAGAAGCGACCCGGCTCGCAATCGAGTCGGTAGAAAAAGGGTGGGGCGGCCCGTTCGGTGCCGTCATCGTCAAAAACGGCGAGATCATCGGACGCGGCCAGAACCGCGTTCTCCTTACCGGATGCCCCGTCTATCACGCCGAGGTTACCGCAATCATCGATGCGAGCGCTCGTTTGAATCCTAAAGCCCTGTTGGGAAGCGAATACGGCGCCGGTACCATGCTGCAGATGATTCCGCGTCCGCCGGGCTCACCGGATCTCGTGCCCGAGCGCGCGCAGATGCTCAAGGGCGCCGAGATCTACATCAATGGAGCGCCATGCCCGATGTGCATGAGTGCGATCTACTGGTCGCGCATCGATCACCTATACTTCGCTGCAAGCCTCACTGACACGAACAAGATCGGTTTCGACGACGCGTTCCAATACGAGGACTTCAAGCGCCCGTGGGCCGACCGTAAGGCCATCAAAGTCACGCCGAACTTCGAACGTGACATCGGATTAAAAGCCTACAAAGCCTGGATGAACAAAAAAGACCGTCATCCGTATTAAATACGAAAGACCCCGCATCGCTGCGGGGTCTTTCGATACGGCGTCAGGTTTAAAGCCCTCGCAAGCGCCGCGCTTCGTCGGCCTCTGGCCATGGTGCCGGGAGAGGAACGCGCTTTGCGTGCGGTGGGTACGTGCCGCGCGGATAGCGGTCGCGAAAATTTTTGCATAAGAGCGTGAGGTATTCGAAATCTTCCCACATGTCGTAACCGAGGACGGCGCGGTTCGACGCGATGTACGGCGCAAGATTGTCCCACGTCATCACGATCACCAAATAAAACAGGTCGCATGCCAGGTCGCGGTCGACCATGCCGTGCTTGACGAGCGGCGCCAGAGCACCGTCCAAAAAATTGCCGAGATCGCGCACCATCCGCGACTCTTCCGAACTCGGATTCAAAAGCAGCAGGCGGAAATCGCGATCGCCGCTCTTTTTAGGAACGTCGTTACGCACGAAAGCCAGCGCAGTCTGAAACTCCGGTGATTCGAGTTTGTGCCGCATCTCGGTGAACACGGCTATTTGATTGCTGTTGCGCATGTGGCGCAACTGTACGAGGGCGGTTACCGCAGTCGCGCCGATCACGGCGAACGTGAGCAGCGAGGCGATGGCGCCGACCCATTCCGCATTCATGCGGAACTCGTTTCTACGCCGCTACCGCTGCCGACTCGCCGGCGAATGCGATCGTAAAGTCGCGCATCTCGCGCGCCAGATACGCCAGCGCTTCCGAAGGCGGCAGTTCCGCGCGCAGGTCGTAGAAGATGCGCCAAATGATGCCTTCCGCTCTTCCTAAAGAAGGCGGTGCTTCGGTGGCAGCCATGTCGCGGGCGGTGAGCTTTATCTGAGCCCACACGCGCTCCATCTCAGTCATTTGTCCCCCCAAATATGAGCCGTCCGTTGGTCTAACGGGGGAGTATCGTAGCATCCAAGCGGCGCGCCGGTGGGAAGCAAGCGTCGCACGTTCGGAACGAACTGAGAAGATTCAGCGAACCAGACCGGCCACGAAGAACGCCAGGCCTGTGGCCGTGCCGATTCCGGCGATGGCTAATAGGCCTTTGAACTTATGTGTGAGCGCGGTAATCGAGAGCAGCACGATTGAGACTTCGAACATCGTGGCCGCGATCTCGTGCGCTTCGTACGATCCCATCGCGCGTTCGGCCGCGTCCAACTCCTGTTCCGATTGCGCTTCCTCGGCTTGCGCGGTCTGCAAAACCTTCGCCGCATCTGAGCTCTGCTTGGCGATGCGTGCTCGAAGGCCGGCGCGTGCACTGGAGTTGTTTATTAAACCCGCTTCGAGCAACGCCTGACTGACTTCAGCCTTGATGCGTTTGGACTCGTAGTAATTGTATTGGTCCGAAGCTTTGGTCTGCGTTATGCCCGCTTGCGTGCGTGCTTGCAGGCCGGTGACCGAACTGTGGTTTGAAAAAAGCGTCGCGAGCGCGGCTAAAACGGCGACGATCGCGGTGGAGACGGGAATGAACCGTTCGCCTTGCGTGACTTGCGCGGTACGCTCTTGCGCCTCGCGCAGTTCGCGCGAAGCGTTGAATTCGGCCATGCCGCCCTGTACGACGGCTGCGGCAGCTTATACTGCGTACTGAATCGAGACGATGCGAACGGCAACGTTGCCCGCCGGACGCTGCCACGTCACGCGTTCGCCGGCGCGGTGGTCGATGAGCGCCTGCGCCAGCGGCGAGAGCCAACTAATCGTGCCCTGGAGCGGGTCCGCCTCGTCCTCGCCCACGATGCGGTACGTCTGGCGTTTGCGATCCGGCGTTTCCACCGTCACGGCGGCGCCGAATCGAGCGACCGAACTGTCTTGGTCCTTTGGATTCACGACGATCGCGGCTTCCACGCGCTCCTGCAGCGTTTCGACCTCGCGCTCGTTGCCCGCAGTCTGCGCTTGCGCGAGGCGCTCTTGCAGCTGTGCGAAGCCCTCCGGCGTCACGTAGTAGGGATGCTGGCGCTGGGGACGCGGCGCGACGACTTCAGCGTCGCCGTCGTCTTCTTTAACGAATGCGCGGCTCACGGTAGCATCTAGTATACCCTTTTTTGCGAGGCCTCGGGCACGTTTGCCCGCACGGCGGATTCGGCGGCCTCTTCACCGCATGGAGACGACGAGCCAAACGCTATAAGCGGCGATCCCGAACATCATGTACGCAACGTAATCCGTAAAGATGCCGCTATGCAAGCCGCGCAGCTGCTTGAGCGGCGGGCCGAAAATGGGGCTGAGCTTTTGTGGAATATGATCGCGGAAGAGGCCCAGAAACGCCGCAATAATGGCGGCCGCGGTTACCCCAAGGTTGATCGCGATATCTTGCGCGGTGCGCGTCTGGGGCGGCGCTTCGGGAAGTGCGCGGCGCACGTTGTGCAAGACCGCGGCGACATAGTACCGGCGGTCGACGAACGCATGGGCAGCGCGCTCGATGCCGTGCCAGAGCGGTCCGTACATCCCCACCCAAACCGCAATCAGCAGCAACACCAGCGGTACGGCAATCATCGTCCATGGCGTGCGCTCCAAACGCTCGCCTTCGCACTCGGTCTCCTCGTGGCGCGGAGAATATCCGGTTTTCTGCGCTTTCCCGATGCCGAAGGTCACATGCAGACCGGCGCGCAGCACAGCGCCGGCATCGATTGCCGATGCAAACGCCATCACCGCGGCGACGGCGAAAAGGGTACGATCTTTCATCGCAGCATCGTAAAGCACTTTGGCTGCGGAGATCGCGAAAGGCGGCATGCCCGCGAGAGCCAGCCCGCCGATCAAAAAGAGCGCGCTATTGAGCGGCGCTTCACGTCCTTTGCCGCCCAGCACTTCCTCGTCGAGCGAACGGAAGCGGTTCAAATAGTTTCCGGCACAGACGAACAGGGCGCTCTTTATCAAACCGTGCGCCAAGACGAACAACGCCGCAGCGGCGATGCCCTCGGCACCGAACAGGCCCATCGCTGCAACGAACATGCCCGAGTGACTGACCGTGGAAAATGCGAGCAGACGCTTCAGATGCCGCTGCGCGTATGCCATGATCGCGCCGATGAGCGCCGTCGCGATGCCGACGCCGATAAACAGCGCTTTTATCTCGTGCGCGTGCGGGCTGAGCGCGCCGGAGAACGCTGTCCAGTACACCCGGGCCACGCCGTAGAGCGCGAGCTGCACCATGATGCCGGAGAAAAGAATGCAGATTGGCGTGGGCGCAACCGCATGCGCGTCGTCGAGCCAGAAATGGAACGGCGCGACCGCGCCTTTTACAAAATAACCAACGCAGATGAGCGCGAATCCGGCGATAACGAGCGCGTCCGCCGGGCGCTCTGCAAGCACGACGCCGATCTGTGCAAGATTCAGTGCATCGGTACGCGCGTAAATCAGCCCGATGCCGAGCAATACCGTAAAACCCGCAATCGTATTGGTGACCGCCAGATTTATCGCGCCCTCGATCGCCTCAGCCTCTTCGATTTTGTGCGCGGTCAGCGCGATTGCAGCCGCGGACATCAGCTCGAACCAGACGAACATGTTGAATACATCGCCGGTCAGCGCGTAGCCGCACATAGCTCCAAGAAATGCAAGCAGCAGCGTGTGAAACAGGGTTCCGACGACGTCAAACGTGACCCACGTATAGACGGCTGCGGTAAATACGAGGAGCGCAATAAGCGCCGAAAGTCCCGCGCTCATGGTGTCGACCGAGAAGCTGATGCCGATCGCGAGATCGTGCACCGGCAAGTAGCCGCCCATCCAATGCACGATGGGGCCGTGTTCCGCAGTATAGGCCACGAGTACGAGGGACATGCCCAGCACTGCGAGCGAGGTTGCCGACGCTAGCGCGCAAGTGAGCCATCTCGGACAATGTTTCGAGAAGGGCGCGAGCACCGCGGCCGCCATCAACGGCACGGCGAGACACAAGGGTGCGAGAATGGATGCAATTTGCGCGGTCATCTACTCGCTCATCGGCCGCAGACGCTGCGGATCGATCGTGCCGCGCCTGCGGTAGATTTGAATGGTGAGCGCCAGGAGCAGCGCGGTCACCGTCGCTCCGACGACGATATCAGTCAAGGTGAGCGCGTGGAGTATCGGGTCGACCGAAGCACTTCCCGGCGGATTGGTCGAGCCGAAGATCGGCGCACCCGCCTGAGCGTGAAAGTCGATGGAGAGCAGCAGCATATACGTCGACGATTGCACCACCGCAATACAGAGGATGGTGTGAATCAGATTCCGGCTTTGCGTGATGCCGAAACATCCGATCACGAACAACCAGAACGCTACCGCGTAGGGAAAATACAGCGTCCAGCCGCTCATTGCTCACCCTCCTGCGTCTGGCCCGTTTGTTTTAAAAACACCAGCAGCAATACCGTGAATCCGCACGCAATCTCTACGAAGACGGCACAGCTCAGAAAATAGATCGTTCCGCCTGACACCGTCGCCCCGGTCTGACCGAGCGGCATGATGTTGCGTAAAAACGCACCGGTGATCCACATCGCCGCCACGCCGAGCGCTCCGAACGCGAACGCCCCCAGCGCCTCGAGCATATCGAATGTTTCTTTCTTTGCGGTCCGGATAAACGCGTGGATGCCCACGCCCAGATAGATGCACGCAATCGCGCTGCCGAAGATCGCACCGCCTTGAAAGCCGCCGCCGGGCGTGAGCTGGCCGTGAGCGCCCAAATCCATTCCGAGTGCAGCGATGAACGCCGTCAGTCCGGTTGGAAACCAGCGGATCGCGCCGGATTGCCGGCGATCGCCTTCGTGCTCCATCGGCTCGCCGTGTTTTTCGGCTTTGCCGCGCACCGCGCTGAAGATGAAGAGTACGCCCGCTACGGACGTAAAGAATATGAACTCTTCACCCAGCGTGTCGAAGCCGCGGTAGTCGAAATTCACCGCGGTCGGAACGTTGTACACGTGCCGTTCTAGCGTAGAAATTTGCAAAAGCATGGCCGAGTACGCGCCGGAGAATGTGCCGAACTTCGGCAGTCCCATTGCGGCGTACATCAGCGTGGCGAACGTTACGATCGCGCTCGCAACGTACACGATCGCTCGGATGCGGTGGCTCACGTTTTCGTATCCGTCTTCATCAGCGTGACGAGGACCATGAGCGGGACGGCGAACGTGCCGACCGCGATTTCAGATAAGCCGACGTCGGGCGCGTGCAGCACGAAGAACAAAAGCGCGAGCATCATCCCGAACGTCGTGTAGATGAACAGTTGGTTGATGGGGCGCTTGCTGAAGACGACTGCCGCGCCCAGAACGGCGACGAGCACGTAAAGGATTATTTGCAGCAGGCTCAATGCGGTTTTCTCCGCCGTTCCGCCACCGCCATCGCGTGCGAGGTGATGGGTCCGCCCAGCAGCACGATCGCCATAAAACAAACCGTCTTTACGGCGGAGACGCCGATGCCGACGTCGACCATCACCGCGATCATGGTAAGCGGAGCGAGCATCACGCTCGATACGCCTAAACAGTGCAGCGCAGCCAGATTGGTCTTGCTGCGCAGGATGCCCAGCGCCGAGAGCAGCGCGAAAATCATCGCAACGAACAGAATGACTGCCGTCGCAACTTGCCGCGCGTTCACAGCCAGCGCTCCAAAAAGTGCGCGTAGGCAAGCGTCGCCGCGATGGAGAGCAACGCGAGCGCGACGCCGAGATCCGCAAACTCTTCCGTGGCGAAAACGATCGACAATAAAACGAGTTGCACGGAGACGATCATGCCGGCAAGCTGCACGCCGATGAGGCGGCGCATCGTATCCCCGGAAAGAATGATGTACAGGGCGACCGCCAGCGGCACGAACAGCAACTCCGTGCCGAAGAGCATGCCGTTGAAGTGCCCGACGCTCATAGCGGCCACTGCCGCGAACGCCGCGGCTCCTCACGCGCGATGAGCTTATGAATCACCAGCTCGCCGCGCAAATCGACATCGGCCACGACGGTGTTCGGCGCCGCATTCACGCCGAAGATTGCGAGCGCTTCCCGCCCTTGATCCACCTCGTTTTGCCGGTCGCCCGGGTCGTACGGGACGCGTTCGATCATCCCGACGAGCTGTTCGCCGGAGCGCAGCGCCCAAAGAATTCGCCCGCTCACCAAAAGCGCGTCGCGCAGCATTGCCGCCGGCACTTTCGCCAAGTACTTTAGCCACGACCAATACACGCGGACGCCGGGCTGGGCGTTCAGTAGCGCAGAGGCGACGATAATCGTGCAAAGGCCCGCGATGATGATTCCGGCTACCACCTCGCTCGCAACTTGCGTCACGAACTCGATGACGTACGCGGAGACCACGGCGAACCACCACAACACCCATCGCATCGGCGGTACTTTACCCGAAGGGACGCGCTCCTTACACCGCGCAGCTAACGGCGTGAACCTAGAAGCGGCCGCCGAGTATCACGCGCGCCATAAACCGCAGGCGCTGCTGGTGCTGCAAAACGGAAAACCCGTTTTCGAAGCGTACGAGGGCGGCTTTTCCACCGAAAAACCCCATGCGCTCTATAGCGGAACGAAGAGCTTTTGGGGGATCGCGGCGCTCACGGCGCAGCGCGAAGGCTTGCTTTCACTCGACGAGCCCGTGGCGAACACGTTTCCGGCGTGGCAGGCTGAGGCGTGGAAAGCAAGCGTGACGCTTCGCCAGCTGCTGCAGCTGATCGCGGGTGTGCCGTTCGGCGGGCTCGGCGCAGCGGTCCCGCTGTACGAAAAAGCGCTGCAGACGGATCTCAAGTCGAAGCCGGGAACGGTTTTTACCTACGGCGGCATCCCGCTGCAGATCTTCGGCGCCGTTTTCACGGAGAAGCTCAAACCGCTGCGCCTGACCCCGCACGAGTATCTGCATGCGCGCGTTCTCGATCCGAACGGCATCGCCGTCACCTCGTGGCGCACGCTCAAAGACGGAACGCACCCGCTGCCGACCGGTGCGTTTCTTACCGCGCGCGCGTGGGCCGGTTACGGTGAGTTCGTGCGCGTGCGTGCGTCCGAGTATGCCGAATGCTTTACGGGTTCGGCCGTCAATCCGCACTACGGCCTGTGCTGGTGGCTCGCGCCGCCGAGAGCGCCGGCCGATCTCTTCTACGCGAGCGGCTCGGGCGGACAGGCGATGTACGTCTCGCCTTCGGAGGGCGCCGTCGCCGTGCGCTTCGGCAACGGCGGCTCGTACAACCACGAAGGGTTTTTACGCCGGCTGTTTGTCGAGTAATTCCAAGCCGTTGGTGCGCGGGCCGAACGATCCAATTAAAAGCGCGACCAGCAGCATCGCGAGCGCGATGACGGAGAACACGCCGGTCGTACCGTATACGCGCAGCACGGCCGCGATGATGAAGCCGACGAAGATCGAGCTGAAGCGGCTCCACGAATACACGAATCCGACTGCTTGCGCGCGAATGTTCGTCGGATACAGCTCGGCCTGATATGCGTGAAACGCGCACGAGAACCACGCATTGGCGAGCGTGATCGCAATGCCCATCGCAATAATCCATCCCGGCGCGCGCGCTTCGGCGAAGAGCAGCCCTGAAGCGGCGATTGCAAGCGAGAGCCACACGATCTGCCATTTTCGCTGCCAGCCGTCGGCGACGCGCATAGCGATGAGCGGTCCGAGCGGGTTCACGATGGCGATGATAAACGAGTACTCCAGCGATTTTGTGAAGCTCGCGCCGTGTGCCGCAAGAAAGATCGGAACCCACGAGGTAAAGCCGTAGAACCCGATCGTTTGCAGCAGATTGAAGGCCATCATCATCGCGGTGCGCCCGCGCAGCAGCGGCGTCCACAGCTCGGCGAATGCGTGAAGTGCATGCGCGCCGCTCACCGTGCGGGATTGGTGCCAGCGCTGCGATTCCGGAAGACCTGCGCGTAAAAACCATACCGCGACGCCGCCGAGCGAACCCACCATCGCGACGTACCGCCATCCGGCCAGGCCAAAGTAGGCGTGCGGAACCAGCAGATATGCCAGCAGTGCCGCGATCGGAATTGCTAGGTAGCCGATGAATTGCGAGAAGGCGATCCAATAGCCGCGTTCGTCTTTGCCGGCGATCTCGGAGACGTACGAATCGATCGTAACGAGTTGCACGCCGATTCCCAAGCCCGCGATGAAGCGCCAAAGATCGATGAGTTCGGCGGTCTGCATGAACGCCATGACGAGCGTCGCGGCGGAGTACCAAACCAGCGACCACGTGAACGTCGCTTTGCGTCCGAAACGATCGGATATCCACGCAAACACGAGCGTGCCCAGGTACATGCCCGCAAAACCTGCCGCCACGAAACTTGCGAACCCGCGCAGCGCAAACGCCGAGGGAGCAGTGGCGACGAAGATGCCCTCGCGCACCAACCCCAGCGAAATGTACGCCGTCATAAACAAATCGTACAATTCGAACCAGCCGCCGGCGCTGATGCGCAGGACGGCGGAGCGCACGCTACTCGGCTGCAGTGTGCACCGCGCGAACGAGACGAGCTTCGCCTTGTAGCAGTTCTTCGTACAAAGCGATGGCCGATGTGTGGGATAGCACGCGGTGGCGGAACCAGAGATCGGAATTAATTTTCGCGATCGCCGGGACAACTGCGCGAACTGCCGGGATTGTGAGGACGAAATCGTGATCGCTCAGGTAGTTGACGAATGACTCGATCGACGGAAGCGCTGCCAGGGCGTAGCCGTCCGCGGTCTTCTTCACCAATCCGAATTCGACCGGATCCACACCCGCGATTAGTGCGGCGGCCCGGCACCACGAAACAACCTTTGCCTCGTCACCCAGCGAAGGCGCGGCGTGCGCGGAGAGCAGTACGGTAACGAAGCGTGCATCGTAGCCGCGCGCGATTGCTTCGGCGCCGGAGAGACAATGATGGCCGCCCGTTGCAGCGATATCCAATTCCGGCAACAACGTGCCGTCGGCGTTGAATTGAAAGACGACCGTCTTCATGATGTCGTGATAAAGCGCCGCCGCAATCACTACATCGCGGCTTACGGTTGCGCGGCCGCCAAAATAGATCGCATCGTACGTGCGCTCGAAGTTCGCGGCCATGCTGGAATTAAAAAACTCGTGAACGAGCAGTCCACCCGGATACGAGTGATGCGAATCGAGCGCGCTGCCGGGAGCGCTCCAGAACGGCTGCACGATGCCGCCGCTCTCCGTTCCCGGAGGAAAGATGCCGCTTACCGGCGCGCCGGCGTTCACGAATCCTTCGCGGACGAGCGCATCGCGCAATGCGGTACGGCTTTCTGCTGTGGGATATTTCCTGGCGTATTTAGGGGCCGGATTTTCCAGCAGATCCAGCACGTTTGCGCGCAGACGCGCATCGCTGATAGAGCCCGCCAGCGCGTGTACGGCGGCGTATTGGTTACGGATGAACGGCGATTCGCGCGCAATCTGCGCGGCGTGCCGGTTGCCCTGGGAGAGTCCCGGCGGGACCGCCGGAAGCGCCGGGGCCGTCGCGGCACGCGCGTTCGCGCCGGCGAGCAGGGGCGCCGCCGCCGCTCCGGCGGCTGCTAAAAAGGACGTGCGGGACAGAAGAGCCGCGCGTGTGTGTTCGACGCACATGCGCGGCTCTTCTTCAGCGGGTTACTTGCGGCCCGCTACGATCGGATCGTACGTTCCGGTTACATACTTGTGGTAATCCGCTTTGAGCGAAGCGAACTCGCGATCGAACCGCTTCGCGTATTCAAGAAGAGCGGGCGTCGGCGGTGAGGGCGCGCCGAATCCCGAACGCGGCACGTCTTCGCGCAACTGCCCCGGGAACTGGATCGAATCTTCGCCGTTCTTGTAGTTCGCTGTCAAACGGTGGAAGAGTTCGTCCTGCGCCTTTTGCGCGGCGTCGATCTTGGCAACCAACGCGGTATTGCCGCTCTTGCTCGCGGCTTCGCGCGCCGACGTCAGCGTCTTACGCTGCGCGTCCATCGCATTGAGCATCTGGTCGATCTCGCCTTGCACGTTCAGGTATTTCTTCGAGAACGCGTAGGCTTGTTCCAGTTGCGCTTGCGTGTACGGACTCTTCGGGTCGGCCTTTACTTCGAACGACTGCGTGTACGTGCGGCCGTTCAAATGAATGCGCGCGCTATACGTTCCGGGAACGACGAGCGCACCCACTTGCGGTCCGCGAAATTCGCGAACGGTGCCGTTCCACTGCGGCGGTCCGTCTTCGCGGAAATTCCAGACGACGCGATTGACGCCGGCATTGTTCGAAACGCCGGGACCTGCGCTCGGGCCTTCCTCTTCATCGGCCGCAGGCGCCGCAGCTTTTTTCACCGCGCCCTTGATGTGCCGGATCACGTGTCCGTGCGCGTCGAGAATCTCCACCGGCGGCGCCGCCGCTTGGGGCGAGCGTTGGTAGAAGTCGACGATTGCGCCCATCGGCGGGTTCTGGCCGGTAAAGCGCGTGTACACGCCCTCGTCGTTCGAGTGCATGTCGTACTCGTACGCCGTACGCGGTTTGAACAGCATCGCGCCCGCGCTTTGCGCTTGCGGCAATTGTTGAATCGCGGTGATATCGTCCAGGATCCACAGATCGCGGCCATGCGTTGCGATCGCAAGGTCGTTGAACTGCGGCTGCTCGCGAATGTCCCGCACCGACACGGTTGGCAAATTCAATTTGAAATTCGACCAATGCCCGCCGGCATCGTATGAGATCCACATGCCGTTCTCGGTTCCGGCGAACAGTAAGTTCTTGTTCTTCATGTCCGGACGCACGGTGCGAACCCACTGGCTCTCCGGCAACCCGTTCGTGAGCAGATGCCAGGTTTTACCGTAGTCGTGCGTGACGACGAGGTACGGTTTGTAATCACCCGAGCGATGACGGTCGATGTTCGCGTAAGCCGTTGCGGCATCGAACGGCGAGGGGGAGACGGTCTCGACACGTCCGTACGGCGGAACGCCGGCCGGCGCGCTCTTATGCCAGGTGGCGCCATTGTCGGTCGTCACCGCAATGACTCCGTCATCCGCGCCCGTCCAAATGACGCCGCGTTTTGCCGGCGAGCCTTCGATGTCGAGCAGATTGTCCGAGAACTCGGCGCTGGAAACGTCCAGCGCGAGCGGTCCGCCCGAAGGCTGTTGGTGCGATTTGAGATTCAGCGTGAGATCGGGACTGATGACTTTCCAGTGAACGCCGCGGTCGGTCGATTGGAACACGACGTCGCCGCCCAGCCAAAGCACGTTCCCGTCCCACGGCGCGAACGCGATCGGTGAATCCCAATTGAAGCGGTATTTCGCCGCGAAGAGTTGGAAATCGTAACGGTTGAAATCGAAGTACGGCTGCACGTAGCGGCTCGTCTGCGTCTCTTTGTTGTAATCCGCGATGCGCCCGGTCTGCAGATCGGTCAGAATATGCGCCGGATGCGCCGGATCGGGCACGGCCCACATGCCGTCGCCGCCGATGACGTTCTGCCAGTGTTCGTCCAGAATGCCTTCCGCATTGCGCGACATGTTCGGCGCGCAAAATCCGTTGTTGTCTTGCAGCGGAGCGCAAACCCAGTACGGATTCTCATTGGAGAGCCCGACGTGATACACTTCGCCGATCGGAATGTTGCGCGAGAACGCCCAGTTTTTGCCACCGTCCAGCGTGAGCGAATAGCCGCCGTCCTCGCCGACCATCATGCGCTTCGGATCGTTCGGCGCGATCCACATCGCGTGATAGTCGACGTGCACGCCCGGCGCAACCGCTTTGAATTTATGGCCGCCGTCTTTGCTTTCGGCCAGCAGCATAGAAACCGCATAGACGTGATTTTCGTCTTTGGGATCGACGTTGAGATGCGTGAAGTAGAACGGGCGCTGATCGACGAGTGTATCGCTCGAGACCATCGTCCAGTTTTGGCCGCCGTCGTCGCTGCGCCAGAGAATGCCGCCCTTGGCTTCGATAATCGCGTAGATGCGCTTGGAATCGCTCGGCGCGATCGCGACGGCGCTGCGGCCCATGTAGCCGGTAGGCAAACCGTGGCCCGCGAGACGCGTCCACGTCTTGCCGCCGTCGGCCGAGCGCCAAATGCCATCGTCCGGACCGCCGCTATGGAACGTCCATGGCTCGCGCCGGAATTGCCAGATGCTCGCGAAGATCACCGACGAGTCGTTGGGATCCATCGCCAGCTCCGCGGCGCCGCTTTGCGGACCGACGTAGAGCGACTTCGTCCAGGTCTTGCCGCCGTCGTCGGTCGTATAGACGCCGCGATCGGTGCTGTCACGGAACGGGTCGCCGAACGCGCCGACGATGACATGGTTCGGATTCTTCGGATCGACCAGGATGCGCGAGATATGGCGGGTCGCCTGAAGGCCCATGTTTGTCCAGGTCTTGCCGCCGTCGGTCGTCTTATAGACGCCGTCGCCGTACGTCACATCGTTGCGCGGATTCGATTCGCCGGTGCCGACCCACACGACGTTCTCATTCGTGGGATCGATCGTTACGGCGCCGATCGCCGAGACCGGCTCTTTCTCGAACACAGGCGTCCACGTCGCGGCGCCGTTGTCGCTTTTCCAGACGCCCCCGCCTGCTGCGCCGATGTAATACAGATTCGGGTCGCTCGCCGTACCGGCCACCGCCGGAACGCGTCCGCCCGCAACCGCGGGCCCGACCGAACGCCATTTCAAATTTGCGTATGGGCTCTCATCGGTCGCGGCGGATGCTTGCCACGGCAGATAAAGCGACGCTGCAGCCACCGCTAACGCGGCCGCAAAACCTCGTTTCACTCCACTAGACTCCTTTCGTCTGGACTTGAATCGTTGCTCCGAGGTGGGCGCTCTCCTGTGCGCGTTCGCTCAAAGATTCGTCAAAATGAAAAGCCCGGTACGCCGTACCGGGCTTTTCGCACGAAGCGCGCAGTTCTCGCGCTACGGGTGTGCCGCGCTCACGCCGCTCACCGGTTTGAGTCCCGCCTTCGTCAGCTCGGCGTTGACCGCGGTCAGCGATCCGGCGAACTGATTGTATTGGGCAACCGCCGAGCGGTACGAGACGTCGATGCGCTTCGCATACTCCTCGACGGACGGCGTAAGCACGCCTTGGCCGAAGAATCCCAAGCCCTGCATGTCCTCACGCAGCGCACCGGGCCGTTGAATCGAGTCTTCGTCGTTGTGATAGTCCGCGGTGAGGGCGCCGAAGATCTTATCGCGCGCGCTCATCGCCGTATCGATCGCTTGCGTCAACGCGGCGTTGTTCTTCGCCTTCGGATCGGCCTTGGCCGCATCGAGCTGCTTCTTCACCGAGTCGAG
>JAICWY010000120.1 GCA_025934645.1 Vulcanimicrobiia bacterium | reverse complement strand
GGCTGCGGCGTTTGCGCGAGGAGCGCGGCGAGCGTGCCGGTCGCGAAAATCGATTTCAACATGCGATGATTACCGGATCGTGATCGGAACGGAGCTGCTGACCGAATCGCCGCGCGTGTTGCGCGCGATCACTTCGATCGCATAGGTTTTGTGTAAGAAAAACGGCAGATGCGGTACGCGGTAGCTCATGACGAATTTGCCGACGCCGATCTTCCGCAAGTTCATGCTGTAACCGGCGATTCGCGCTTCCACCGACGCAACGTTCGAGGTCGCTTCGACGTACCCGGAAACGACGTCGCCTCCCCGCGCGACGGGCGTGCTGAGCGAAAGCGCGAGGATGCGCGGTGGGGCTTCCGCCGGTTCCCGGACAACGCCCGGAATTGCCACCGACGGCGCCAGCGTGACCAGCGGCACAGGCGTGCCTCCCCTGGCCGGCGCCGCGGATGCTTCGATCGGCGTCGGGGTCCCTGCTGCGCTGGGTGCGGCCGAATGCTGCGGCTGGGGCGATGAAGCGGCGCTGCTCGCCGTGGCTGGAGCGCCGGTAGCCGGAGTCTGCGCCGGAACGAACACCACCGGCCGCTGCGTCGCGGACGCTGCTGTGCCCGCGGGGGAGGGCGAGGGTGCAGCCGTGATCGCTTGCACGGGCGCAGGCGCTCCGGTCTGCGGCGCACCGATATGTGAATACCACAGCCATCCCACGATGCCGCACGCAAAAACGAGAGCCGCGATAAAAGCCGCAGGGCGGCTGGAATTGTTCATATGGATACCGAGACAACGCTCCTATCTCACCGCGGCGTTCCAGTCCTACGCGAAGGCCCGACTCTTAACCTACGGCGAACGGTCCGGGCGATGGATACTCCGCAGCCCGCGCCGCCGGTTCTGAGCGTCGTCGTCCCGCTTTTTAATGAAGAGGGGAACGTCGCGGCGCTCGTCGAGCGCATCGTCCAGATCGTCGACGCGCTTCCGGGCCGGCCGCCGTTCGAGATCGTGCTCGTCAACGACGGCAGCCGCGATGCGACGCTCGATCGCATCCGCGACGAAATGCGGCGGCGGCCGAATATCGTGCTGGTGAATCTGTCCCGGAACTTCGGACACCAGCTTGCCGCAACCGCCGGCTTGGATGTGGCGCAAGGCGAGGCCGTCGTCTTGATGGACGGCGATTTGCAAGATCCGCCCGAGCTCATCGCCCAGTTCGTCGAGCGCTGGCGCGCGGGCAATGACGTCGTCTACGCGATACGCCGCACGCGCAAAGGCGAGAGCCCGTTCAAATTATTCACCGCGAGGTTGTTCTACCGCACGATCAAGCGCATGACCAACGTTTCGATCCCCGTAGACACGGGCGATTTCCGGCTGATGAGCCGCCGCGTCGTGGAAGCGCTCAAACGCTCGCGCGAACGCCACCGGTTTTTACGCGGCATGGTGAGCTGGGTCGGCTACAATCAAACCGGCGTCGAGTACGATCGTGAAGAGCGCCATTCCGGGCAAACGAAATATCCGCTGAGCAAGATGCTCAAGTTCGCGGTCGACGGCATCACGTCGTTCTCGGACGTGCCGCTCCGTTTCGCGTCGTACTTGGGTTTCGTCGTCAGCACAGCCGCGTTTATCTACGCCGTTATCATCATCTTGTTCAAAGCGTTCCATTTCGGCACGCCCGAATATGCGCGCGGCTGGGCATCGACAATGGTGGTGATTCTTTTTCTGGGCGGCGTGCAGCTGATCGGCATCGGCATTTTAGGCGAGTACCTGGGCCGCATCTACGACGAAGTGAAAGCGCGCCCGCTGTACTTAATTTCGGAGATCGAGCGCAGCTAGGCCTCGTCTTACTCGGCCGTGGTTCGACCGCTTCGCGGCTCACCATGACAGCGCTATGATGTGCTGCGCACGCACTCTAAAACCAGTCATCCTGAGCGCGCATGTCATCCTGAGCGCGCATGTCATCCTGAGCGCGCGTTAGCGCAGTCGAAGGGGCGGCCGAGTTATGACGAGGCCTGCTCGAACTAAGTCAGCGTTTCGTACACTAAAGGTGGGACGTTGCATGGGGCGTGGGTGATTGTGAAAGTGGATGATAGGTGGGTCGCGTGTTTTTTGTCACGTCCATAAGCGTGAAGGAGCGGCGCGCCCGGCTCGATGCGATCGCCGATGCGCGCGGCGACGCGCAAACCGCCAAGCGGGTCGTGCTCGGATAAGCGCCGGCCTTCGTAGCCCAGTTTCACCACGTCGACCGCCTGAACGTACCCGCCGTGCGCCGCGGTAACGGTGAGCGGTTCGTCGAGCTTCAGCGCTTCGAATGCCGCAACGTCCCCGTCTTGCGCAGCGATCATTTCACGGAATTTCGCCGCGGCGCGGCCGCTCTCGAGCGCTTCGCGCACGCGTTGCGGCGCGTTATCGATGCCGCATGCCGTTACAACCGCCGCGGAGATCGCCAGCACCAGTTCCCGCGTGCGTTCGTCGGCATTACCCGCTAAAAATTCGCGCGCTTCGAGCACTTCGATACCCGTGCCGATCGAACGTCCGAGCGGCTGATGCATGTCGGTGACAAATGCGGTGGCGCGCCGGCCGAACCGCTTGGCGATCTCGACGAGCCAGCCCGCAAGTTCGAGCGCATCCTTCGGATCTCGCATGAACGCTGCAGCGCCCGTTTTGACGTCGAACACGAACGCATGCGCGCCGCCCGCGATTTTCTTGGAAACGATCGATGCGGCAATCAAGCCCATCGCCGGCACTGTAGCGGTGCGATCGCGTAAGCGGTAGATGCGTTTATCGGCGGGCACCAGCGCGTCGGTTTGCGAGGCGATCGCGCATCCCACGCGCTCCACTTGCTTTGCGAAGCGATCGAGATCCAGTGCGACGTTGAAGCCCGGAATGGTTTCAAGTTTGTCGATCGTACCGCCGGTATGCCCTAATGCGCGGCCGGAAAGCTTGGCGACGCGCGCCCCGCATGCTGCCGCAATAGGCACGGCAACGAGTGAAACGATATCGCTTACGCCGCCGCTGCTATGCTTGTCGGCCACGATGCCTCGCGCCGGATCGAATGTAATCGTCGCGCCGCTGCGCACCATCGCGCCGGTCAGCGCGAACGCTTCATCGAACGACATGCCGCGCCAAACACAGGCCATGCAAAGCGCGGCCATTTGGGCTTCGTCGACCCCGCCCTCCATGAACGCGGTAATGATCCCGTCCCACTGATCGGCGGAAAGCTCGCCTCCGGCGCGCTTTCGCTCGATGCACTGACGCATAGCGATCTCATCCATCGCCGCTGGGATTCGCGCCCCGCGCAGCGAAGCCCGCCGCGTGCCCTATGCTGCGCTCGACCCGCTCGCACTCACCGGTTATACGATCTTTTTCCTCGCGGTCACGCTGCTGACGATGCGCCGGCCCGCGTTCGGCTTATGCACCCTTATTGCGGTGCAGCCGTTCGCGTACTACCACGAACTGTTCGACACGACCATTACGCTCGAGAAGATCGCGCTGTTCGGCGTGCTGCTCGGCGTGCTGGTGTACGCGGACGCGTTCTCGCCCGTCGCCGAGCGCGTTCCGAAACGAATCTTATACGCAGGTCTCTTCGTGCTGCTCGCAACGCTGCTCTCGTTCGCGCAGGCCGCCTATCACGCGCCTGCGATCCGCGAAGCGCTCAAAGCGCTCGAGTACGTCGTACTCTTCTGCGTTTGCGTCGCGGCATTCCGCTTGGATCCGGATCGCTCCGCGCTGCGCGCAACATTTCTGATCGTGCCGTGCGTAGTTGCGGCGCTCGCGCTCGCGCAAGAGGTCGCCGGCGCGCCCTCCGCACTGCTGCTGAACGGACACGTGACGCCGCGCATCGCCGGGCCGCTGGAAGGCCCCAATCAACTCGCGGGCTATTTCGATGTCGCGCTTCCCGTTGTGCTTGCGCTCGCGCTGCAAGCGCCGACGCGCGTTTCGCTGTTCGTGCTCGCCGCGATCGCATGCACCGACGTACTCACGTTCTCGCGCGGCGGCGCGCTCGGCGCAGTCGCGGGCGTCTTGTCCGTGTGGTTCCTTTCCCAGCGGCGCGCCGCCGCCGCTGCTGCCGCGGTCGCATGCGGCGCGCTTGCCGGCGTGGGAATCGCGGCGGGCTGGGGCATCGCCGCGCACTCCCTCGGCATCTTCCGGTTGTGGAATTTCGAATCCACGTACGCCGGCGGCGTCG
>JAICWY010000004.1 GCA_025934645.1 Vulcanimicrobiia bacterium | reverse complement strand
GAAGCTTCGGGCCGAGCTCGGCCTCGAATCGAATCGCTTCCGCGCGGATCAGCGCCGCAACGCAGGACGCTTGGTTGAGTTCGTGGTTGGAGTCGAGCGTCTCTAGGTCGTCCGCGTGTTCGCGAAGGCGCAGAAAGGGCGTCGTTGCCGCTCGCAGCGCTTCGGCGAGCTGCTTAACCTGAGCTTCCGCAGTCTCGAGGGTCATAGTTGCTTCCCCTATGCAAAAACGGCGTCCGTATGATCGGTTACGGAGGCGCTTTCCTATCCTACTTACGTGGGGTGTGCAAATCTAGAGCCGAAAGGGCCAACCCTCAGGGCGCGGCGGGCGCTTCCCTGCTGAAAAACCGGTACGCGTTCTTCCCGCCCTGCTTGGCGCGATAGAGCGCGTCGTCCGCCGCGAAAAACAGCGTCTGTCCGTCGATGCCGTCGGTTGGGAACATCGCCACGCCGATCGAGCATTGGAGGCCGCTCCGTCTCAGGGCGCCGGCAACCCGCTCCACGCTCCGCTCGGCCGTCTCCCGGTCGGTTTTCGTCATGACCACCACGAACTCGTCACCGCCGTACCGGGCCACGATGTCCCCCTTGCGGGCCGATTTCTTCAAAACGCCCGCGAAGCGTTTGAGGGCCAGGTCGCCTAGGCTGTGGCCGCCGTTGTCGTTGATTTTCTTGAGATCGTCCAGGTCGAGAATGACAAACGCAAAGGGCGAGTCATAGCGGTCGGACGTGTGCAGCTCGCGTTCCAGCATATCTGCGAGCGCGCGCCGGTTCGGGATCCCGGTCAAGCTGTCGGTGTGGGCAAGGCGCTGCGTCTCTTCGAGCAGGCGGCGGGTTTCTTCATAGAGGCGGGCATTCTCCACGGCGATGGCCGCTTGCGCAGCAAAATCGAGTAGAACGCGAAGTTGATTCTCGGTGACCTCCGGCGTGGCCGGGTCATCGACGTACAGTATGCCGCGGACGACGTCGCGAGCCACCAGGGGGGCGATGCAATACGAGCCTTTGGTATCGGCGAGCGGCTTATCGGCGTCGTCCTCCGAGCCGAAGGCGATCTGCACGGCGCCCGTGGCGATGTCTTGGAGGGTCGAGCCCGGCAGGTAGGCGAGCGGGTCGGGGCTGTG
The DNA here is from genome assembly GCA_025934645.1 of Vulcanimicrobiia bacterium. Lineage (GTDB taxonomy): Bacteria > Vulcanimicrobiota > Vulcanimicrobiia > Vulcanimicrobiales > Vulcanimicrobiaceae > JAICWY01. The sequence continues at coordinate 84,478 of JAICWY010000004.1, read as the reverse complement.
CAGAACCGTGCCGGCCGCATCGCCTTCCAGGCGGCGTTCGATGCCGCCCGCTTCGTTCACATCGAAAAGCACGACGCGGGAGAACTTGAGCGCCTCGACCACGCCGCGCAGCACCATCGACAAGATGTCGTTAATGTCGAGGGTTGAGTTGATCGTTGAGAAAACTTGCTGCAGCACGAAGAGTTCGGCGTTTTGCTGCGCGTACTCGTCGCGTTCGGCCTCGAGCATGGCAATCCGCAAGCGAAGCCGTTCGATCTCGTGTCGGAGACCGGCCTTCTCGGCGTCGTCGATGACGGGAACGCCCGTCGCGGACAGGTTCGAGCCCACGTTTACTGTAACGTCTACTTTCGCCGTTTTCTTTAGCACTACGCTCGCATTTCATAGGGGTCCGCAAACCGTCCGGTGAGTCAGTTCGTCCATCTTCACGTCCATAGTGAATACTCGCTCTTGGACGGCGCGTGCCGCGTAGACAGCTTGTGCAAACGCTCCGCGGACGACGGAAGCCCTGCCGTCGCGCTGACCGATCACGGCGTTATGTACGGCGCTATGGAGTTTTATTACACCGCGCGCGACTTCAAACTCACGCCGATCATCGGGTGCGAGGCATATATCGCGCCGCGCGGGCGCTTCGACCGTACTGTGCGAGACGAAGCGCACGTCACGCTGCTGGCCGCCGACGTGACCGGCTACCGGAATTTGACGGCGCTCATCTCCAAAGGTTTTCTCGAAGGCTACTATTACAAGCCGCGTATCGATTTGGATCTGCTCGCGCAGCATAACGAGGGCCTCATCGTCCTCTCCGGCTGCATGTCGGGTCTGGTGGCTGCACCGCTGCTCAAAAACGACTTCGAGAAATCAAAGAACGCGGCAAAAACCTTCGTCGACATCTTCGGCGACCGCTTCTACATCGAAGTAATGCGCCACGGCATGCCCGAGGAAGACGTCATCAACGACGGTCTCGTGAAGGTCGCGCGCGAGCTGAACATCCCGCTCGTCGCGACGAACGATTCCCATTATTTGGAGCAACGGGACGCGCCGGCTCATGACGTGCTGCTCTGCATCGGCACCGGTAAAACCGTTTCCGACACGAGCCGCATGAAGTTCTACTCGGATCAGTTTTACGTAAAGAGCGATGCGGAAATGCGCGAGCTGTGGGCCGATCTGCCCGAAGCGTGCGACAATACCGTCGAGATCGCCAAGCGCATCGATATCCGGATCCCCGAAAAAGTTTATCACCTGCCGGCGTTCCCGGTGCCGCAGGAGGCTCCGGATCGCGAACTGAGCGCGGAAGACTATTTACGCGAGGTATGCGAGCAGGGCCTGATCGAGCGCTACGGCGAGGAGCGTGCGAAGGACGACGCCGCGCTGCGCGAACGTTTCGAGTACGAATTGTCCGTCATTTTGAAAATGGGCTTCGCGTCGTACTTTCTGATCGTTTGGGATTTCATCAAATACGCGAAGGACCACGACATTCCGGTCGGTCCGGGCCGCGGTTCGGCAGTCGGTTCGGTCGTCTCGTACTGCTTGAAGATTACCGATCTCGATCCCCTCAAATACGATCTGCTGTTCGAACGTTTTTTGAATCCGGAACGCATCTCCATGCCCGATATCGACACCGATTTCTGCGTGGAGCGGCGGGACGAAGTCATCAAGTACGTAACCGCTAAATACGGCGAGGATCGCGTCGCGCAGATCGTCACGTTCGGCACGATGGCCGCGCGCGCTGCAGTGCGCGATGCGGGCCGCGCGCTGGGTGTGCCGCTTCCGGATGTCGATCGCGTCGCGAAGATGATTCCGTCCGGTCCGGGCGGTCTGTCGATCGCCCAGGCGCTCGAACAGATTCCTGAAATCAAAGCGCTGTACTCGGCCTCGCCGGAGATCCGGCGCCTGCTGGAAACCGCCAAAGCGATCGAAGGGCTCGCGAGAAACGCGGGCACGCATGCCGCCGGCGTGGTTATTTCGCCGGGACCGCTCGTCGAATACGCGCCGCTCGCGAAGAGCGACGCCGGCGTCAACACGCAATATGACATGGTGTGGGCGGAAAAGATCGGCCTGCTCAAGATGGACTTCTTGGGCCTGCGCAATCTTACCGTCATGAAGAACGCCGTGGACGAGATTCGTCGCACGACCGATCCGGATTTCGACATCGCGCGAATTCCCGACGACGATCAACGCACATACGAAATGCTCTCCCGCGGCGAGACCATGGGCGTGTTCCAGCTCGAATCGGAAGGCATGGTGCGCGTTTGCACCGAGCTGCGCCCGTCGGGTTTCGACGACATTATCGCGCTCGTAGCGTTATACCGTCCCGGCCCGATGGAGTGGATTCCCGAGTACATCGCGGTCAAGCACGGCCGCCAACAGGCAAAGTATCTTCACCCCAAACTCGAGCCCATTCTTTCGGCGACATACGGCATCGCGTGCTATCAAGAATCCATTATGCAGATGGCGCGGGATCTCGCCGGATTCTCGATGGGGCAAGCCGACGAGCTGCGCAAAGTCATGGGGAAGAAGCAGAAAGACAAGATCCCCGTCTACCGCGAGAAATTCGTCAAGGGCTGCAAAGAGCACTCGGACATCGACGAGGCGCTCGCGCAGAAGATCTTCGAATTCATCGAACCGTTCGCCGGCTACGGTTTCAACAAATCGCACGCGGCTGCGTACGCATGGGTTGCCTATCAAACCGCTTATCTGAAAGCGAACCATCCGCTGCCGTACTTTGCGGCACTGATGACTTCGGTGACGGACAAGACCGACAAACTCGTCGAATACATCGACGAGGCGAAGAAGATGGGCATTGCGGTGCTGCCGCCCGACGTAAACGCCTCGTTGATTCACTTTGCGGTCGTCGGAGATCGTATTCGCTTCGGGCTCTCGGCTATCAAAGGCGTCGGCGAGGGAGCGGTGCGCGTAATATTGGACGCACGCGATTCCGGCGGTGAATTCAAAGATCTGTTCGATCTGGCCAAACGCGTCGACACGAAGCAAGTAAACCGCCGCGTCTTCGAAGCGCTGATCAAATGCGGCGCGCTCGACGGCCTGCCCGGAAACCGCGCGCAGAAGCTCGCAGCGCTCGATGCCGCGCTGGATATAGCCGCCGCGGAGAGCCGGGACGCGCAGCTCGGGCAAGTCTCGCTCTTCGGCGATGCGCCTGCGGCTGTCGCCGCGCTCGCGCCTACGCTGCCCAACGTGGCGCCGCCGACCACCATGCAGACGCTGCAATGGGAAAAAGAAACGCTCGGCATTTTCGTTTCCGGTCACCCGCTTGCCGATGTCGCCGACGCGCTCGCGCGGACCGGTGCGGTACCGGTTAAAGATCTGCGCTCGCGCGAAGACGACAGTTTCGTAACAGTCGCCGGCATGGTGACTTCCGTGCGCCGTACCCTCACGAAAGCCGGCCAGCAGATCCTTATCGCCCAGATGGAAGATACGACCGGCAGCACCGACGTCGTCGTCTTCGCGAAACTGTATCCGCAAGTGCAGGGGCATTTCGAGCAAGACAAGATTCTGGTCGTGAAAGGCCGGCTGCGCTTGCGCGAGCGTCCGGGCGCGCAGCAGGGCGAAGAGGCTCCCGTCGATCTTTCGGTGAGTGCGAACGAGGTGCAGCCGTTCGAACGGCCGGCGCACGTCGCGAATCCGGCGGGTTGGCACGTGAACGTGAACAGCCGCGATCAAGTCGACCGCCTGGCCGCGGTACTCGACGAATGGCCGGGTACGGTTCCGGTTATGGCGCGGATCGGGAATCGCGTGCAGCGGCTGGCGCGCGGCATCGCCGGCGACCGCCGCCTAAAGTTCGAACTCGAGCGGATCTTCGGCGCCGGCAACGTCGCAGAAGGTTTGCCGGAGTAACGGAATGAGGCTGCCTCCGGGCGTACGCGACTGGCTTCCGCAAGAGTTCGCGTACAAGCGCGAGATCGAGGAAATCATCCGGCGCGTCTTCCGGACGTGGTCGTATGCGGAGGTCCTTACGCCCTCGTTCGAAAGCGAAGAAGCGTTGGAACGCGGGTTGGGTGAGAAGCTCATGCAGCAAACGTTCCGTTTTACCGATCCGCTCGGGGCGTCGCTTGCGCTGCGTACCGAAATGACGACGCCCATCGCGCGTCTGGTGTCGGCGCGCCTTCGCAATGCAACGTTGCCGCTGCGCCTTTCATACGTCGCCACGGGGTTCCGCTACGAGGAACCGCAACTCGGGCGCATGCGCGAGTTCACGCAGGCGGGAGCGGAACTCATCGGCGCACCGGGCGTCGATGCCGAAGCGGAAGCGCTCTTCATGGCCATGGAAACGCTCGATGCAGCCGGGTTGCGCGACGCGCGGTTCGATATCAACAATGCGGCAATCGTGGACGGCGTGCTGGAAGCTGCGGGATTGCACGGAGAGAATCTGCTACGCTGCAAGCACCTGATCGCCGATCGCAACATCGTCGCGCTCCGCGAATTCGAGCGGTCCCACCGCGTCTCGCAGTTTGCCACGATTCGCGAACTCACGATGATGCGCGGCCGCGAGGACGTGATCGCCATCGTGCGGCCGCTCTGTAAAACGCCGCAGTCGCTGGCTGCGCTCGACCGCCTCGAGCAGATATTAGATCGTGCGCGGGAATTGGGCTGGCGCGAACGGATCAACATCGATTTCGCGCTGCTGCGCGATCTCGCGTATTACACCGGTTTCGTTTTTGAAGGCTATATCGCGGACCTGGGCTTTTCGCTCTGCGGCGGCGGCCGTTACGACGGACTGTTGCCGCGATTCGGTTACGATGTCCCCGCCGTCGGTTGGATGGTCGGCGTCGAGCGGATCCTTCTCGCGTTGGAACGCCGGGACGTGGACGAACGTCCGCGCAATGAGGTGGACGTTCTGGTGAGCGGTTCGGACACGGTTGCCGCGGCGGAGCGAGCCAAAGGTCTAAAAGTACGCCTCGACGTGTTGGACTTGAGCCGCGAAGAGTTGCTCGCCTACGCGCGCCACAAGCTGATTCCGCGCGTGCTGATCGCACGCGGCGGCGAGGTCGAAGAAATCGCGCCGTGAGCGACCGGCTGACGATCGCCGTGCCGAAAGGCGCGCTGTACGAAGAAACGGCACGGCGGCTGCGCGCTGCCGGCATCGCCGTTCCGAAGGACGTGGGGCGGCGCTTGACGGTTACAAGCGACGACGGGGCCGCGGAACTGCTGCTATTGCGTCCGACCGACGTTCCCGCGTACGTGGAATTCGGCGCAGCGGATTGCGGAATCGTCGGCAAAGACGTCCTGTGGGAGACGGATCGCTCCGTTAGTGAAGTTGCGGATCTCGGTTTCGGCGCGTGCCGTCTGGTCGTCGCGGCGCGGCGTGCGGACGGCTACCACGAAGGCGCCCGGTATCCGACGTTCTTGCGCGTCGCCACAAAATTCAAACGCTCGGCGCAGACCTACTTCTCCGAGCGCGATCTTCCGTGCGAAATCATCGGCTTGCACGGCTCGGTGGAACTGAGCCCTCTCGTCGGTCTTTCCGACGTCATCGTCGATCTCGTCGCTACGGGGAAGACCCTGCGCGAGCACGACATGGTCGTCGTAGACGAGATCGGCGCTTCCACGGCGCGGCTGGTGGTCAATCCCGTGCGCTTTCGCGCCAAATATGCTGCGCTGCGAGAGCTGATCGAGCGCTTGGAGAATGCCGGCGTATGAACCTGCGCATCGTTTCCGCGACCGATTCAGCCGCTCTCTCGCCGCTATACCGCGGCGGATGGGAGCCCGGCGCGCAGGTGACGCAGCGCGTCGCGGAGATCGTCGCTTCGGTACGGGCTCGCGGCGATGAAGCACTGATCGAATACACGCGCGCGTTCGACGACCCTCGTTTCGACAAAAGCAAGTTACGCGTCCCGATCCCGATGCACGAACAATGCAAAACGCTCGTGCCGCAAGAGATCGCGCAAGCGCTGGCGCTCGCGCGCGAACGGGTGGAACGCTTTCATCGCGCCCAGTTGCGCGGCGACGTGGAATATACGGAAGAAGACGGCACGAAGTACGCGCTTCGCTATCGTCCCTTCGAATCGATCGCGGCATACGTGCCGGGCGGGACGGCCGCGTTGCCGTCTTCCGTGATCATGAGCGTCGTGCCGGCGAAGATCGCCGGCGTGCAGCGCATCATCGTGCTGACCCCGCCGCAACGCGACGGGAAAATCGCGCCCGCCGTGTTGTTCGCTTGCTGGCTATGCGATGTGGACGAGCTGTACGCAGTGGGCGGCGCGCAAGCGATCGCGGCGGCCGCTTATGGAACGTCATCGATCGCTCGCGTCGACAAGATCGTCGGACCCGGCAACGTCTGGGTGACCGAGGCGAAGCGGCAGGTGTACGGCGCGTGTGCGATCGACGGGCTTGCCGGCCCATCAGAGGTACTCGTCGTCGCCGACGATTCCGCAAACGTTGAGTTCGTCACCGGCGAACTGCTCGCGCAGGCCGAACACGATCCCACGGCGCGCGTCGCAGTGGTCTCCGAATCGGCATCGCTGCTCGAAGCGTGCGCGCAGTTGCTGGGATCCATGGAATTCGACGCGTCCGATCGCCGGGAGATCATCACCGAAGTGCTCGAGCGCGGGACGTTCCTCATTCACTCGCGCGGTTTCGCGCAAACGCTCGAGGTGATCGAACGCTTCGCTCCCGAGCACCTTTCGTTGCAAGTCGCCGACCCCGATCGGTTCATTCCGCATCTGCGCCGCGTCGGTGCGGTGTTTTCGGGCGCGCAAACACCCGTCGCGTGCGGCGACTATATCGCCGGCACGAACCACGTGCTGCCGACTTCGGGTGCGGCGCGGTTTTCATCCGGTTTGCACACCGATGATTTTCTGCGCACCTTCAGCGTCGTGGAAAATAGCCGCGCACGAATGGCGGCCGATGCACGCGCGCTTGCCGCGCTAGCGGCTTTCGAAGGCTTACCGCAGCATGCGCGCACGGCGCTTCTGCGCGCCGGCGAGGAGCAGCCGTGAGAACGGCGATCCGGCCGAAGCTCGTAGCCTTCGATCTCGACGGCACGCTCCTGGGCGAAGAGCTGCTGTTGCGCCCGCGCGTCCTGGAGGCGATCCGGGGCATGCGCGAGCGCGGCGTGCAAGGCTGCATCGTGACGGGCCGCATGTACCGCGCGGCACTGCCGTTCGTGCGTCAGTTGGAATTTACGGCGCCGGTGGTTTGCTACCAGGGCGCCGCGGTGATCGATCCGCAGACCGACGAGGTTCTGCTCGACACGCCGTTGCCCAATGCCGAGGCGCTTAAACTGGAACAATACGCGCGCGAGAACGGTCTTCACATTCAGCTCTACGCCAACGACCGCTATTACTGCGAGAGCCGTACGCAATACGCGGCGCTCTACGCGAAGATCTCGGGAGTGGAGCCGGTGATCGTGCCGTCGCTGCGCCGCCAGTTCGAGACGTGGGACGCCACGAAGGTCTGCATGATCGCCGAGCCGGAGATCATCCTGGAGCATTTGCCGCGCGTGAAACGCTTGTGCGGCGATGAGGCGTACGTCACGCGGAGTATCGCGTATTTTCTCGAAGTGATGAACTCGAAAGTGAACAAGGGGAATTCATTGCGAATCGTCGCGCAGCATCTGGACGTCCCGCTCGAGAACGTCATGGCGATCGGCGATTCGTGGAACGACGCTCCGTTGCTCCAGGCCGCCGGGTTCGGCGTCGCCATGGGCTCGGCGCCGCCGGAGCTGCGCGATGTCGCGGATGCTGTAGTTTCCGACGTTGAAAACGACGGCGTGGCTGAAGCGATCGAACGGTACGTGCTGGCATGAGCCGCAAGCCGCGCCGCCGCAAGAAGGGTCCCGCCGCGCGCCTGCGCCCGTTTTGGCTTCTTTGCGGCGTTCTGGCGATCGGTGCGGCGCTCGGACTCTATTATGCAGCGACGTGGCCGGGATTTTATCCCAAGCGTGTGAGCGTGAGCGGCAATCGCGTCGTGCCCGCGGATCAGATCGTTTCTCGCGCGCAAATCGCGCCGCGTGAAAATGTTTGGCTGCAGAACGTGAGCGTCTCCGCGTCGCGCATCGCGGCGATTCCGTATATTGAAACAGCCACGGTGCGCCGATCGCTTCCGGCCGCAGTCCATATTACGGTTACGGAACGCACGCCGTTCGTGCGTCTGCGTTACGGAACGCAGACGGTGCTTGCAGATCGCCATCTGCGCGTGCTGCAGTCCGGCGGAGGCAACGCCGCGCTGCCCGTGCTGGTCACCGGTTATCCGGCCGCGCCGCCGCCCGGCGCGTTCGTGAAGAACCAGAACGCTGTGCAGTTGCGCGACGACTACGAGGCGCTCGCAGACGCACATGTGATGGCGGCGCTGCTGCAGTACGATAAATTCGGCGATCTCGTCGCGACGATGCACAACGGCGTGCAGTTGCTGCTCGGCGACGATCGCAGCTTGGCGCAAACAGCGCCGCTCGTCGGCCCGATTCTCTCGCAAGTCGCCGCTCAAGGACGCCAGATCGCGCAGGTCGATCTGCGCGCGCCGAAGACACCCGTGGTTGTCTTCAAAAAGTAGCCGTTGAACGCGGCGATCGACGAGCTTGGGCGCCGGTTTTGGGCGTACCGGCTCGACACCGACGTCTTCGCTTGTTTGGAATCCGGAACGCCGGTCTCGCGTTTGCGTGCCGTAACGCCGGAAGAGCGTGCGGCCGACGCGGCGTTCGCGCGAGAGACGATGGGCGCGCTCGAAGCTATCGACGCGCAGGCTCTCGAAGAGCAGGATGCGTTGACCGCCGCAGTTTTGCGCGCGGCGGCGCGCGATACGCTTGATGCCGAATCGTTCTATTGGCACGAGCGGCGCCTCGGCCCGTATGCCGAACCGTTTCAATGGCTGGCGCCCGCGTTCACCACGTTCGAATTTGCATCGCGCGCCGATGCGGATCGCTACCGCTCGCTTTTGGAGGATGCCGCGAATCTGGCTGGCTCGCTCGCGGATTTCGCGCGCGGTCAAGCCGTCCGGGGGTTGGCGATGCCTCACGTCGAGATCGATGCGGCCGTTGCACACTACTGCGCGCATGCAACGCCCGAAGCCAGCGCGTATTTCATTCCATCGCTCGAGCGCCTGTCGGCACTGCCGGACGAAGCGGCGCGCGAGCTGCGCGAAAACGCCGAGCGCGCGGTTCGCGATCGCATTCTTCCGGCGCTGCAACGGTTAACCGGCGAACTGGATGGTCCGTACCGCGAAGCCGCGGCTAGCGGCGCGGGCTTGGGGCACTATAAAGACGGCGAAGCGTTCTACGCGAGCCTCATCCGGCGTAACACCTCGCTCGATCTCACGGCCGATCGTATTCACGTTACGGGCATCACCGAGTTGGAACGCATCGGTGAAGAGTTGGAGCGCATTCGAGAGCGTGTGGGATTCGCCGGCGATGCCGCCGTCTTTCACGCGCATTTACGCGCGGATACACGCTTTTTCGCCGCAGATGCGGATGAGATGCTCGCAAAACTGGAATCGTATTCGCAACGGGCGGCGCAAGCCGTTCCGGCGTTCTTCGGCGCGCTGCCTCGAGCGCCGTGGCAGATCCGTCCGCTGCCCGATGCTTTGGCGAAGGCGCAAACGTTCGGGTATTTTCAGCCGCCGACGGCAGGCGAACCGTTCGGCACGTATTTCTTCAACGGATCGCATCCTGAAACGACGTCGCTCATTTCGGCGGCGGCATTGGTCCTGCACGAACTCGTGCCTGGACATCATTTGCAGATAGCCCTGCAAATGGAGAACGAGACCTTGCCGCCGGTGCGCCGCTACGCCTCGAACACCGCGTTCTGCGAAGGCTACGCCGATTATGCCGCGCAACTCGGTTTCGAGATGGGCATATACGCCGATCCGTATGAAGAAGCTGGACGGCTGATGCAGGACGCGTTCATGTCCGCGCGGCTCGTCGTGGATACCGGCATGAACGTGCTGGGATGGTCGCTGGAGCAAGCGCGAGCGTTCATGGCGGCGCAGACGATGCTTTCAGAGAAAGAGATCGAAACCGAGACGCTGCGGTATTCGTGCGATCTGCCGGGACAAGCGCTTGCGTACAAGATCGGGGAGCTCGCAATTCTGCAAACGCGCGATCGCGCGAAAGAGCGATACGGCGCGCGCTTCGACGTCCGCGCCTTTCACGATTGGCTCTTGGGGAACGGCTCGGTGCCGCTCGAGGCCTTGGGATAACAAAAAAGCCGCGCATCGTTTACGCGGCTTTTTATAGCGAGGCTAAACTTAGCTCTTCTTGGCGTACACTGCCACGAGGCCTTTGATCAGCGACATCATGATCTTGTCGTTGGCGCCCACTTTGCTGAAGTCGACGTTCGAGCGGTTCGTAGTCAGGTTTGCTTCCATGCCGTTGTCGAGTTTGACCAAAATGTGTTTGGCGTCGACGACTTTCTCGACCGTGGCGGTGTAGGTGCCATCCGGAATCAACGAAGGATCGACGGTAGCCGCGAAAACGGCGGCCGGAGCGGCAAGCGCCGCGAAGAGTGCTAGCAGCGAGACGAATTTACGCACGATATCTCCAAAGCAGGGCAAGGACAGAAAAGGTTTGAACGGCCGGCCCGGCACTCCACTGTGCCAGGTTATCGGCTATGATGATAACGCAAGAGACCCTTGGTCTTCCAGAGCCGTCGGCCGGTTTTCTTTGTCGGAACCGAGCGCCTTCCCGCCGGCGCCTACCTGGAATTGGCTTACGAGTGATTTGAGCTCGCCGGCCTGCTCCATAACTTCAGCGGTCTGACCCGCCACTTCGGAGACGGCGCCGGAGTTCGCGCGGCCGAGATCCGAGGTGTGGCTGAGGGTCTGCCCGAGCGATTCGACGGCGATCTGCTGCTCTTGCGAGGCTTGCGCCACCTGGCCGGTGCGCGACTCGATCTCGGAAACGCTCTCCAGAATCTGGTTTGAGGTTATGGCTTGTTCGCGCATCGTCGCCGCGGCTTCGTGCGTCATCGCGCCCATCTGCTCGCTGGCCTTGGCCAGCTCTTCGGAAGCGCGCGCTTGCTCGTTTGTCGCGACGCTGATCTCGCTGACCAGCTGCGCCATGTCGGTGACGCGACGGCTGATGGTCTCGATCATGTCGGTAACGGTGCGCGCCGAGGTGGCGTTGTTCTGCACCAAATTGTTCGCACGTGCGGTGCGTTCCAGAACGGCGGTCGTGCGGCGTTGGATATCCGCGACCAGCGTGCCGATTTGCTTGGTGGAACTGGCGGAATTCTCCGCGAGTTTGCGCACTTCATCGGCGACGACCGCGAAGCCGCGGCCATGTTCGCCGGCGCGGGCCGCTTCGATGGCGGCGTTGAGCGCGAGCAGGTTCGTCTGGTCGGCGATCGCTTCGATGAGGCCCAGAATCTCGCCGATTTGGCGCGATGCTTGATCGAGGCTTTGCATCTCGGTGACGACGTCCGCGACCGTTTCGCTGATGCTGGACATGCCTTTGGAGAGCTGGGCGACTTCGTTACGGCCTTCGCGCACTTGCTGATCCGTGTTGGTGGATTCGTCGCGAACGCGTTGCGCGTTACCGGCGACCTGCACGATTGACGCGGACATCTCTTGCGTGTTCGCAACCGCTTGTTCGACGACAGTTGCCAGATTCAAAAGATTTTGATCCATCTCTTGGATCGAGGCGGTCATCTGCGCGACGGCGCTCGAGATATCGGTGACGCGGCGCGCGACTTGCTCGGCGTTATCTGCCACGGAGCCCGCGGTCGATTGAACCGAAGACGAGAATTCGGCAGCGCGCGCGAGGGCGGTGAGTTCTTCGGCGACGCGCGCTTCCACTTGACGCGCCGTGCTGTTCGTGTGCGAGCTGGCCTCTTGCACCGTGAGCACCGCGTGCTGAATGGTCGAGATAATTTGTGAAAGGCGCCCGCCGAGTTCGTCGACGGCTTGACCCAGGCGTCCGAGCAGATCGCGGCCCTCCCAGCCGACGCGTGCGGTAAGGTCGCCGCGGCCCATCGCTTCGAACACGTCCAAGCAGCGCCCCAGACCCAGGCTCATCGAGCGGCGGAACCAGCTCATCGAGAGGATTGCGATCAGCGAGGCGACGAGCGCACCGGCGATAAGAATCGTAAGCGCGAAGGTGCGGGCTTGCATCAGTGCCGCGACGCGCGTGTCGGAGCTGGATTTGAGCGCGTTCAGAACTGCGTCGCCGTCCTGCGCCTGCGCGGCGTACGCCGTCGATGCCATGCCGCGAATCTGCTTGAGCGCATCGGCCTTTTTGCCTTGGCTCAGCAATCCCACCGCTGCAAGCGCTTGGAAATCGTACGCGCTGGCGCTGCCGCCGCTGACAGTTCCGTCCGCCGACTTTTTGCCGACGAGTTTCTCCACGAGCGGACGCACCGTCGGGTCCTTGCTGGTCAAGTCGCCCATCTTGCGCGCGTCGTCGGGAAACTGCGCGATCATTTTCTTCGCCGTGTCCAGCGAGGCTGAAGCCGCGGCCGGATCCGGATTCGTAGCCGCGTCGATCGAGGACGCGCGCAGCGTGTCGGCGTCGCTCGCTACTTTTACGTAGGCGAGTTCGCCGCGGATAATCGTGTCGTGCAGAACCTGCGCCTGTTGGGTGATGCCGTTCATCGCCCACATGGCCAGCGGGATCATGGCGATAACGACGAGCACGACCAAGGCAAAAGCCGAGGTCAGCCCGCGTTCGAGACTGGTGCGCTTCGCGTTCATATCAGGTTGTATGTCGGCTTGCTGGGCCAAAAGTTTGAGCGGCTGCGTTTGCTCACAGGTTGCTCGCAAGGAGACAGTGACGCTCGCGCTAACCATGCCGTGTTCTCTTGCCAAGACCCGCTATCCGTAGTAGGGTTTATCCAAGTAAAACACAATATATTGGGGTCAGACGGTGCGCTTTGGCCACCGGCGCCGACGCATTTGGGAGCGAATCGAAACGGATGAAGCACGAGACCGTTGCCGGCCTCGATATCGGAACGACCAAGACCTGTGCGGTGGTCGCGGCCGAGGGCCCCGGCGGACTCGAGATCATCGGGTACGGCGAAGCTCCGTCCCTGGGGATGCGTAAAGGCGTCGTCACGGATCTCGAAGAGACGATCAAGTCGATTGAAGCCGCCACCGAAAAAGCCGAACGCATGGCCGGCGTGCACATCTCCGACGTGTACGTCGCGATCACCGGCGAACACATTCGCAGCACGAACAACCGCGCCGTCGTCGCGGTGCAGAATGAAGATCGCGAAGTCGGCATCGCCGACGTGCGGCGCGTCGTGGACGCGAGCAAGATTATCAACCTTCCAGCGGATCGCCAAATCATCCACGCGCTGCCGCGCTATTTCACCGTCGACGGTCAAGACGGCGTGGAAGACCCCGTGGGGATGGCCGGCGGACGCTTAGAAGTCGACACGCACATCATCACCGGCGGCACGTCGTTCATTACTAACGTCCTGAAATGCGTGCACCGCGCGGGGCTCGAGTCCGCAGGGCTGGTTTTCGAACCGCTCGCCAGTTCCGCGGCCACGCTGCTTTCGGAAGAGAAGCAGGTCGGCGTCGTGCTGCTGGACATCGGTGGTGGAACGACCGATATCGCCGTTTACAGCAATGGCGGTGCAATCTACACCTCCACCATTCCGGTCGGCGGAAGCATTCTTACCAACGACATCTCGCTGGGATTGAAAACGACGACCGCTGAGGCCGAGCAGATCAAACGCGCGTACGGGGCGGGCACGCCCGACAGCGCGGACCGCGCATTTCCGGTTAAAACGCTCGACGGACGCGCGACCAAAGAAGCGACGACGGCGCAATTGCGGCAGATCGTCGTGCCGCGCGTCGTGGAAACATTCCGCATGGCCAAATCGAAGATCGTGGAGAACGTACCGCGCGATCTCGTACTCGGCGAAGTTGTCATCACCGGCGGCGGCGCGCGTTTGACCGGCATCGAGCCGCTGGCGGAAGAAGTTTTCGGATTGCCCGTGCGCGTCGGTTTGCCCGGCGCGGTCGCGGGGTTGACCGATGCGCTCAAACAACCCGAGTACGCAACTGCGATCGGATTGGTGCTCTTTGGTCCGAACGGCGGTTTGGAAAATCACGAATACGTGAAACGCTCGCCCTCCGTGTTCACGAAAATTCGCTCCTGGCTGGGCGATCTATGGAACTAGAACCTCCCGAACGTGCTTCGCACGCCGGGAACCCCGGAAGTAATGCCCAACAACCTTTATTCCAACTGGAGGAATCGCTCAACATGGCTGACGCGAAGCGCTACGTTCCCGAACACGCCGCAGCGATCAAGGTGATCGGTGTCGGCGGCGGCGGTTGCAATGCCGTGAACCGCATGATCGAGGCCGGCCTTGCCGGCGTCGAATTCTTTGCGGTGAACTCCGACGTGCAAGCGCTGCGCAATGCTCTGACGGAAAACACCGTCCAGATCGGCAGCGGTCTGACGCGCGGCCTGGGTGCCGGCGCGAATCCGACGCTCGCCCGCGAAGCCGCGGAAGATTCGCGCGAGGATCTCGCGATGATCATCGAGGGCGCGGATCTGGTCTTCATTACCGCCGGCATGGGCGGCGGCACAGGAACCGGCGCCGCGCCGGTGATCGCCGACGTCGCGCGCGAATCGGGCGCGCTGACTATCGCGGTCGTCACCAAGCCCTTCGCATTCGAAGGCCGCAAACGCATGCAATCGGCCGAGCACGGCATTGCCGAGCTCGAGCAGAAAGTCGACACGCTGATCACGATTCCGAACGAGCGGATTTTGCAAGTCATCGAGAAACGCACTCCGCTCAACGAAGCGTTCTCGTACGCGGACGACGTGCTGCGCCAAGGCATTCAAGGTATCTCCGATCTCATCACCCAGCCGGGTCTGATCAATCTGGACTTCGCCGACGTGAAGACGATCATGTCCGATGCGGGCAGCGCGATGATGGGCATCGGTGAAGGCTCGGGCGAGCACCGCGCCGCCGACGCCGCGCAAAAAGCGATCGCATCGCCGCTGCTGGAAACGACGATCGAAGGCGCGCGCGGCGTGATCTTCAACATCACCGGCGGCACCGATATGGCGATGTACGAAGTCAACGAGGCGGCCGAGATGATCAGCCGCGCCGTAGACAACGACGCGCAGATCATTTTCGGCGCGAGCATCGACCCGACGATGACGGGAAAAGTGCGCGTGACGGTTTTGGCCGCAGGATTCGGCACCGCGCGCGGGTACGGACGCGCCTCGAGCTCGTTCAATTTCAACGACGCGAAGATCGAGGCGGTGGCGCCGCTGAACATGGACGACATCGAGGTACCGGCATTCTTGCGCTATCGCGGCTAATCTCGCCCCGGTTTCTTCCGAAGGCGTCCGCACGGCGGGCGCCTTTCTTTTTTGGGAATACACGGCGCATGCGTCGCGCGGCTTCGAACATTTGGGCGATCGTCAAAGACACATTCGCGCAGTGGCAGGCGCACCGCTCGGCGGAGATGGCTTCGTCGCTCGCATTTTACGGCGCATTAGCGCTCGCCGGACTTGCGCTTGCTGCGGTGTACGTGGCCTCTCTTGTCGCGGCGCATCCGCACGCAGGCGTAACCGGCAGCGCGCGTCACGTTGGGGGCCCGCAAAACGCCCAGGCGCTCGAAGCGATCCTGCGTTCCGCTACGCACGCGCACTACGGATGGATCGCGCTGGCCGTGGGCGCGCTCATGTTCGTGCTTGCGGTGGCTGCGACGGCGTTTCAATTGCAGCGCGCGCTCGATGCGGTATGGGATAGGAAGAAAGGCGACGGCAGCGGCGCGGTGCGGGAGGCCGGCGGT
The DNA here is from genome assembly GCA_025934645.1 of Vulcanimicrobiia bacterium. Lineage (GTDB taxonomy): Bacteria > Vulcanimicrobiota > Vulcanimicrobiia > Vulcanimicrobiales > Vulcanimicrobiaceae > JAICWY01. The sequence continues at coordinate 68,776 of JAICWY010000004.1, read as the reverse complement.
CACGCATTGCAGTTCTTAGGGATCTACGTCCTCGCGCTGCTGCTGATGGTTCTCCTCTTTGCCGGGGGCGCCGTGCATGCGCTCACGACGCATACGCATGCGCTGCCGCTGATGCGGGGCGTGCTGTATCAAGCGCTCGACATTGGCGCGAGCATCGTGCTGCTGACGTTTCTGTTTCTGTTCATGTTCGCATATCTACCGCCCGTCGACATCCCATGGCGCGGCGTGTGGATCGCGTCATTCGTGAGCGCGGTGCTCTACGAGCGCGGCCAGTTTGCGCTTGCCTTCTATTTCGGGCAAATGAATGCCAAGTCGCCGTACGCCGACGCGGGAGCGTTGCTGGCAGTATTGATCTGGTTATATTATTCGGCGCAGGTTGTCCTCGTCGGCGCGATTTTAACCAAGGTTCTCAAGCAGCGCGCCGACGAGCGAGGAGCAGCAAGGAAGAACGCCGCGTAGCGGGTACAAAGGGTCCGCATGTGTGCCGCACGTACGTTCCGCGCCGCGATTGCTCTGGCCGCGGCCCTGCCGTTCACGATGCTTTGCGCCGGCGCCAAGCCCATCAACGTCAAGCAGCGCGCGGAAGCGGAGTATCTGGCGAATCTGCGCGGGCATATCAAGCACGTCGTCATCATCATTCAGGAAAACCGCTCGTTCGATAATTTCTTCAAGGATTTTCCGGGCGCGGACACCGTCGATGTAGGCATGAGCACGCGGGGGCCGGTGAAACTGCATCCCGTAGATCTTGCTCTGCCGGTGGACGTCGATCACCAGCACAAAGCCTTTGTGCAAGAGTACGACGGCGGCAAGATGGACGGCTGGCTGAAGGTCGATACGCTGCCGCGTCAGGATCCCGAGTTTCCATACGCGTACGTGCCGCGCGAGCAGCTGGCGCCCTATTGGGAGATGGCGCAGCAGTATACGCTCGGCGACCGCATGTTTCAATCGATGACCGGTCCGTCTTTTCCGGCGCACCTGTATTTGATTGCGGGCCAATCGGACTTTACCATCAACAACCCGAATCACATGGAGACGACAAAATTCGCATGGGGCTGCGACTCGCCGCTCGACGCGACGGTGTCGATCATCCGTCCCGACGGCACTGAAGGACCGGGCCCGTATCCGTGCTTGAATTTTCCGACGCTGGCGGACGTTGCGCTGCCGCTCGGCATTACGTGGCGGTATTACGCGCCTGGGCTGGACGATCTCGGCAACATTTGGTCGGCGTTCGATGCAATCCGGCACGTCCGGTACTCGCCGTATTGGGGGAACGTTATTTCACCGGAGACGCGCGTGCTCAAAGACGCGCGTCGCGGCGATCTGCCGAACATCACATGGGTCGCGCCGAACGCGCAGAATTCGGATCACCCGTTTCCGAAAGAAAACACCGGCCGTGACATCACCGTTCAAGGCGCGTACGGGCCGGAGTGGGTTGCCTCGGTCGTAAACGCGATCGGCCGCGGGCCGCTTTGGAACACGACCGCAATTTTCGTGGTGTGGGACGATTGGGGCGGCTGGTACGATCACGTCGCACCGCCGCAATTGGATCGCATGGGTCTGGGGCCGCGCGTGCCGTTTATCGTGATCTCACCGTGGGCCAAGCGGCACTACGTCTCGCACGTGCAACACGAATTCGGAAGTTTGATCAAATTCTCGGAGCAAACTTTCGATCTGCCCTCGCTGCACACCACCGACGATCGTTCCGATGCGCTGCGCGATTGCTTCGACTTCGCGCAGAAGCCCGGCCCGTTCAAACCGATCCCGTCGCTGCGTGAGGCCGCATTTTTTGAAAGCACCATGGGCCTCGACGAAGAGCCCGACACCGACTACTGACGCGCTAGCTGTCGTGAGCGCTGCTGATATCGCGCAGCGGAATCGCGGTGAGGGTGCCTCCGCGGCTGCCGATTATCAGCGTTTGCCCCGCAACGACCGGTGACCCCACGTTGAACGGCGTGCGCATGTTCTTAACGCCTATCACGCGGCCGGTGTCGGCGTCGAGCGCCCACAAATAGCCGCCCAAATCGCCGAAATAAATTGTCCCGTTCACCTCGACGACTCCGCCTTTGACCGTGCCGCGTGTGTGCTGCTTCCATTTCAGCGCGCCGGTTTGCGGATCGAGTGCGTGCATCCAATTGTCCACGGCGCTGCCGAAATACAGCGTTCCGCCGGCAAGGAGCGGAATCGACGCCTCATTGCGCTTGGGAAGCGTGCCTTTATCCAAAAGCACGTCCCACACGCGTTTTCCGGTTTGCAAATCGATGGCGTACGCGCGCGTTACGGCTTGCCGTTCCGTTTGCACGGCGACACTGGACGTTGGAGGCATAACGTAGTTGCAGTAGAGGCGCTTTCCATCCGTTGCCGCCGGGCAGTCGCCGATGCCCGAGGCAATTGGTGAAAAATTCGTGCGCCACAGCACGCGGCCGTCTTTCGCGTCCAGCATCCACACCGCGTTTTGATCCACACCGCTCGTAGCAACGCGTCCGTTGCCCACGGGTAACGCCGCGACCATGGATGCGATGGAGTGTAAATTCCGTTCGTACAGCACCGCTCCGGTTTGCGGATTGATGCCGAGCACGCGGCCCGCGCCGTTGTGGTGCACGAGCACGCCGTTCACGATCGCCGGCGTCGGCATACCGGTTCCCGGCAAGGGAATTCGCCAGCGCAGCGCACCCGTCGCGCGATCGAATGCGAGCAGCGCGCTCGGCGGCGCGCCGACGCGGATCGGATGTGAAGGAGAAGAGCCCTGCGGACTGTTCTCGTCGCCTTCACCGACGATTACGAGACCGTCGTATAAAATCGGTGCCGACATAAGCGGGTTCGCCGCTTTGGCGCGCCAGCGAACCTTACCGCTTCGCAGATCGAGCGCGTAGAGATTTCCCGCGTTATCGCCGGCGTACAGAACGCTGCCCGCGATCGCCGGGCTCGATGAAAACGCTCCGCCCGTTTGAATTTGCCATGCGGTTTGCAGCGTGCCCGGCAATACCGCGTTGTTGCTGCCGCTTAGACGAAATTGCGTCCACGCGCCCGGTTGCTGCTGCGTCTGAACCGCAGCGAATGCCAGCGCGCTCGCGCAGAGCGCACCTATCGCAATTCCGGCCGGAACCGTTGCCGCGAAACGCACGGCATTGTTGTACCCTGCTAGGCTGAGTTTGGGTTGGGAGTGCCCGCAAAACTGCGCAATGCGTCGTCGACGGTTTCGAAGCAGGGCCACAGGCGGCTCATCTGCGTAATTTCGAACAGCCTGGCGATGGATGCGGACGGTACGACCCGCGAGGCCGGATACCCGCGCGCCACGCGTTCTTTTCGCATCACGGCCAGCGCGCTAAGGACCGTGCTGTCGGCATACGTTACGGCGGAAAAATCCAGCACCACTTCGGGGCACTCGCGTGCCGGCCGCAGCGCAGCCTCGAGTTCGTCGCGGCGGTAAATATCCCAATCGCCGGACAGTGCGATCACCAAGGGGTGGTCTTCACCCATATGCGGCCATCATAGCACCCGCTTTCGGTGGTCAGATAGTCCCATACTTCCGTACGCCGTTAGGGCGTATGCAGGACCTGCGGCAGGCCGGCAACGAGCGCGCACAGCCAGGCGAATCCGAAGAACGTGCCGCCGATGACGTCGCTCAGGTAATGCGCGCCCAGCGCGAGCCGCGACCACGCCACGCCGCCTGCCCATGCCACGAGCGCCGCGCATATCGCGATTTTTGCGGCGAGCGGAAGCGCGCCGGTCGCCGCGATGGCCGCCCAGGCGCAGAAAAACACGACGGCGGTGGTTGCGTGCCCGCTCGGATACGAGTGCCCCGCCTCCAAGCGGTCGAGCCAATATTCGGGGCGGATCCGCCGGTAGCGCACCTTAATCAGCTCCACAATAGTTTGCGATAGGACTTGCGAGAGAATCACGATGACCGGTAAACGCATGGGCAGATGCGCGAGAGCGTACACGAGAACGGCAACGGCGCTCATTGCCGTGACGCCCGGCGAGCGTCCGGACCGCGTGAAGAGCACCGCCAAGCGAACGTGGCGGCCGCGCAGCGACGCGCCGAACGCGTCGAGCGCTCCGAGCGGTCTGCGCGCGACGCGGATACCGAGCGCAACAAAAAGGCAAAAGAGTACGCCGCACGCGCACCACAGCGCGGTCTGCGCGCTCATGACGCGGGCTTGAAATCCTGCGGGACCATGACGCGGAGTGCCCTGGGCGCTATCTTGAATTTCGCCGGCGTGCTTCCAAGGGCATGACCATCGATGTTTAGCGCTTGTTTGGGCTTTGTTTTTATCGTGATGCGTTTGGCTGAAAAGTAATGCGCGTTCTGCAGATTCGTCTGCTCGCCGCGTAGAAGCGCGGCGTTCGTCTTTAAAGCGTCGGCAACAGTTCGGCCGGAAGCGGCGAAAAACGCCAATTCACCGCTGCGCAGCGTGGCATTCGGCGTGACGGGTTGCCAGCCGAAATACCGTCCGCTGGCGATAATGGCTTGATGCGTAACGATCTTCAGGTCGTTCTTTTTCCACTTCACGCGCATCTCGAACGGTTTATCGTGAAAGAACGTGCCGAGCGCCGTGAAACCGTACGCGAGCGGTCCGACAAACTTTTTTAATCCGCGGGGCGTGCGGTTCGCCGCCTCCGCGATGAGACCGACGGTCGCGAAATTCGCAAAATGCGTTCCGTTGACGATGCCGACGTCGACGAAGATTTCCTTGCCGTTCACGATCGTGTCGATTGCGGCATCGATGTCGTCTTTTATGCCTAAACTGAATGCAAAGCTGTTTCCCGTGCCCGCCGGGATAACCGCCATGACGGCAGGCTTGTGCGCGAGCTCCGCCACTGCGGCCGTCTGCGTTCCGTCGCCCCCGATCACGACGATCGTTCCGGCCCCGGATTGCACGGCTTGGCGTATGCGCTTTTTGAGTTCTTTTCTGCGCCGCACCATGTGCGCCGCCGCAATGGACACCCCGCGCTTCGGCAATTCCTCTTGAAGCCGCCGGTAGTAGGCCAGTCCGTGGCGCGAGCTCAAGCGGCAGACGATAGTCACACTTTTCATGTGCACGCGGTATTCCCGCACTTATATGCGTTTCGCACATATGAGACTGCCATTTTGCGATCTGTTGCATGTGCCCGCAGCAGTGTAATTGCGGACATTAAGGCGATTTGCGCGCGAAATATGTCCAAACCATTGACACGGTGTGGTAAATGTGTACTACAGGATTGAGAAATCCGGCCTAACGCAGGGTCCGCAGGGGAAACGGGTGTGACTGCAATCGAGACGGGATCGTTTGAATCTATCGACGTTGCCGCCGTCGCTTTAGAAGCCGACGCGCTGCGCCGTATACCGCGTTCGCTGGCGCTGCGCCACGACGTCCTCTCGCTTTTCAGCGACGGAAATTCCATCACGGTCGCTTTGCCCGATGCGGCCGACCGCGAAACCATCGACCGCGTGCGTTTTGCGACGGGGATGCACGTCCGAACGGTACAGGCGTCTCGCGAAGCGATTCGCGCCCGTTTGAGCGATGCGTATGCGAATGCGCCGCACGCCGGTGCGGCGTACGGTAAGGGTGACGAAGCGCCCGCGATCCGCGAACTCGATGCGCTGCACAGCAGAGCCGCAAACGCGCGCGCATCGGACGTGCACGTGGAACCGTGCGCAGGCGGCGGCCGGGTGCGGCAACGCGTCGACGGTGTCCTCCACGAGGTGCGCGCTCTGCCGGCCGAACTCTACGCGCAAGTCGTTTCCCGGATTAAACTGCTGGCGGGAATGGATATAGCCGATCGCCGTCAGCCGCAGGACGGGCGGTATCCGATCGAAACGTCGGGTCGATCGATCGATGCCCGCGTAAGTTCGATGCCGACGATTGCGGGCGAAAAACTCGTGATCCGCCTGCTCGATAATCATACGCGAATTCCCGACTTGCATTCACTTGGAATGCCGCCGGAGCTGGCTGCGCGATTTACGGCGGCCGTGCACGCGCCGCATGGCTTCATCGTCGTTTGCGGTCCGACGGGCAGCGGCAAAACGACGACCCTATACGCCGCTCTCGCGGCGCGCAATACTCCGGGCCAGAATCTGTGCAGCGTCGAAGATCCGGTTGAGATCGCGATTCCGGGTGTCGCGCAGGTACAAGTAAACGTCCGCGCGGGCGTCACGTTCGCCTCGGCGTTGCGGGCGTTCATGCGCCAAGATCCGAACGCAATTATGGTCGGCGAAATGCGCGACGAAGAAACGGCCGCTGTTGCAGCCTCGGCCTCACTCAGCGGCCAACTCGTCCTGACGACGCTGCACAGCAACGACGCACCGCGCTGTGTGGAGCGACTGCTCGAACTTGGCGTCGCGCGTCACACGTTGGCCGCCGGACTAACGGCGGTAATCGCGCAGCGCTTGGTGCGCCGGTTGTGCCGGCGCTGCGCCGCGCGCTCAGCGCAAGGGTGCGAGGCTTGCGGCATGACGGGCTTTTCCGGCCGCTCCGCGCTCTTCGAGGCGATGTTCTTGGACGATAAAATGCGTACCGCGATCGCGGGCGGCGCCTCGAGCGTGCAGTTGTGCGAAATGGCGCTCGAGCGCGGGTACGTGCCGATGCCCGCGGAAGGTCTACGCCTGGTTCGGTTGGGTGACACGTCGCTGGACGAATTACGCCGCGTTCTGCCGGTGGAGGAGGCGGTTTGAGTTCCGTCCTCGCGGCGGCGCGTTTCGAAGAATTACTGCGCGTCGCGCACGCGCGCAACGCGTCGGATATTCACGTACGCCCCGGCGCGCCGCCCGCGTTCCGCGTCGATGGCGAACTGCACGTGGTGGACGCTTCGCCTCTCGACGCGGATGAAACGCAGACGCTTGCGCAATCGCTACTGGACCCTGCAGCGCAAGAACGGCTTACGCGTGCCGGCGATGCAACGGAGAGCCGAAATCCGGGCGGTTCGTGCAATCTTCGCGTTCATGCATACCGCACGGCAAACGGCGTCTCGCTCGCGCTGCGTCTGCTTCCGGTCGACATTCCCGCGCTTGAAACGCTGCATCTGCCGCCTGCCGTGAGCGCCTTTACGGAGCACCCGCAGGGACTGGTAATCGTTACCGGACCGACGGGTAGCGGAAAATCCACGGCGCTTGCCGCGATGACGGATCGGATTAACCGCTCGCGGGCAGCGCACATCCTCACGATTGAGGACCCGATCGAATTCGTGCACGCCCAGCGGCGCTGCATCGTAACGCAGCGTGAAGTGGGACGCGATGTGCCGTCCTTCGCCGACGCGATCTACGGCGCGCTGCGAAGCGATCCGGATGTCATTCTTCTCGGTGAGATGCGCGACACGGAGACGATGCACGCCGCGCTTACCGCTGCGGAGACCGGGCATTTGGTCTTCGCGACCCTCCACACCGGCGATACCGCACAGGCGGTGGATCGCATTGCCTCGGCGTTCCCCGCCTCGGCGCAGGATCGCGTGCGTGCCCAAATCGCGCAAACGTTGGTTGGAATCGCCGGAGTCCGCCTGATACCGCGCGCGTGCGGAAGCGGGCGGCGAAGCGCTGCCGAAGTTTTGGTCGCCAGCGATGCCGTACGTAATGTCATCCGCGACGGAAAAATACATCACTTGCGTAATATCTTGAGCACGTCGCGGTCCGCCGGCATGCAGACGCTGGAATCGGCGCTTTCAGAACTCGTCATGCGGGGTGAAGTCTGCCTTGCCGATGCGCGCGCGGCTACGGCTCGCCCGCACGAAGTCGAAGGCCCCGCGAACCACGCATAGATGAGCAGCCTCTACTACTACACCGCGCGCAGCGCGCAAGGTGAGCTTTTGCGCGGATCGATAGAAGCAAAGTCTCACAGCGGCGCCCTGGCCATGCTGCGTACGCGCGCGGTTTTCGTAACTTCGCTATCGTGCGCGGGAACGCCGGCGGCAACGGTGGCGGCGGCGTTGCAAGGCGGCACGCTTTCACGCGCGCGCCTCGCGCCGCAGTTTCGCGCCCTTGCAACGCTCGCCGCCGCAGGCGTTCCCCTGCGAAGCGCAATCGCGGTGCTTCGCGATCAGTGCGGTAACAGGCGTTTGGGCGAAGCATTGACGTCGGTCGAAACCGCCATCGAAAGCGGTCACTCGCTGAGCGAAGCGTTCGGCCAGCATCCTAAAGAATTTCCGCCGCTGTACGCTGCAATGATCGCGGCGGGCGAGGCGGGCGGCACGCTCGAGCAGGTGTTGGAACGGCTTGCAACGCTTTTGGAGCGCGAAAGCGCAGTTCGAAAGCGGGTCGCGGCCTCGCTGGCTTATCCGGCCGTCGTGGCCGTAGCAGCCCTGGCCTTAATTACGTTTCTGCTCGTCTCGATCGTGCCGATGTTCGAATCGCTTTACGCGCAAATGCGCGTGCCGCTCCCAGCAGCGACGGTCATCTTGGTCTCCATCGGAACTGCGCTGCGCTCGCCCCTCGCAATGCTTTTCGCGGCGGCTGCAGCAGCAGCGTTTGCGCTCGCCGCTTATGCCGTACGCGCGACGCCCCAGGGCGCGGCATTGCTTGAAGCGGTTTCATGGAAACTGCCGGTTACCGGCGCGATCGTGCGTAAAGCCCATGGCGCGAGGTTCGCTCGCACGCTCGGCTCGCTCTTGCAGTCGGGCGTAGCGATGACCAGCGCTCTGGAGAGTGTGTCGCGCGTTGCCGGCGGGCCGCTCAGGGGTTGCATTGCGCAAGTACAGGAGGCGCTTTCGGGCGGCTCATCGCTGCATTCGCCGCTGTCCGCATCGCGGCTCTTCGATCCTTTGTTCGTTCAGATGGTTCGCGTCGGTGAAGAGACGGGTTGCATCGATGCGATGTTGCTGCGCGTAGCCGAGTATTACGAGGCCGACCTCGAGGCCGCGCTTTCCGCGCTGGGTTCGATGCTGGAGCCCGCGATGATTCTGTTGCTCGGCGGAGCCGTAGCGTTTATCGTTTCGTCCATTTTCATTCCGCTCTACACGCTGATCGGGAATATGAAGTGATGCTTTTCGAAGAATATCATTACCTTTGCGCGCGTGCCGGAAGAAAGTTCCGCCGCCCCGGATTCGAGCGCGCCGATATCGAGCAGATTGCGGCCATCGGATTGCTGAAGGCCTGCGATCGCTATGATCCGGAATTGCAGACGCCGTTCGAAGCCTTTGCATGGCTATTCGTCGTTGGCGAATTAATGCATTACGTGCGCGATCACGAGCGGCTCGTGCGTGCACCGCGCCGGCTTCGGGCGCTCGAACGTCGCTGTCAAAACGCGGCGGACCGGTTGATAGCCGAATTGGGGCGCGAGCCCTCGCGCGCGGAACTCGCGGACGCGACGGGCGCGACGCTCGCCGAAATCGACGAAGTCGTGCGCTATCGCGAGGGCGCCGTGCCGGAGTCGATCGAAACGCTGCAACCGCATCAATTGCGTCCGTGCAGCTATACGCTCGACGACCGCGACGATCGCATATTCATCGACGACGCGCTGCGCCGGCTTTCGGAAGTGGAGCGCAAGATCGTGCTCGCTGTATACAGCGGGTACAGTCAAATGGAGCTCGCACAGCGTCTGGGGTATTCGCGCAGACATATTTCACGTTTGCATCGGACCGCGTTGAAAAAAATGCAGTTGCAGCGGGTCGTCAAAAGCGCGTGACCGGGCACTATCCGATCTGATGAACGGATCGAAGCCGAAGAACGAGAGTCAGCGCGGGTTTACGCTGCTCGAAATGATGGTCGTCGTAGCCATCATCGCCATCCTAGCCGCAATTCTGGTACCGAACTTCACGCGGGCCCGCGCACAAACGCAAACGGCGGCGTGCATGGGAAACATCAAAATGATTGCGACGGCGCTCGAGCTGTATTACACCGATACCGGAAGCTATCCGGCGGCGTCGACGCCTACCAACGTGGAAACGCTTGGATTGACGGGCTATCTCAATCAAACGCCGGCCGACCCCGCGGGCCCCGGATCGTACACGGTGAAGACGCAAAGCAACGCCGGCAACGGCGGCGTCGCCGGATATCAAATTTGGTGTCCCGGTACGCACGATCCGGGAACGCTCGCCAAAATCGCGGGCGGCACGACCGCGAACACGCACATCAAGTTCGATAACCAAGCCGGCTTCACGACCGTATCCGCGCAGAACCAATAACGATGTTCGATGCTGTAGGCGCATTTACCGCGGGTGTATTGACCGCAGCAGGCCCATGCGTGGCGCCGCGGTTCGCCGCTGTCGCGGGGCTCACTTCCGGAAAAACCCCGGCCGAAGCGATGAAGCTCGCTGCGGCGTTCAGCGGCGGTTTAGTGCTTGGCTACGCATCGTTTGCCGCAACGGCCTGGATCTTTCAAAGCGCCTTGCAGTATTCGCATTTGCTTTATGCCGGAATCGCTTGCGCGTTTGCGGCATCTGCGCTCGAGCCGTTTGTGCGGCGCACATGCCGCGATCGGTGCTCGACCCGTCCGGCAGCAAGCGCGGGCGCCGCACTGCTGCTCGGCGTTTCCTTGGCGCTCGTCGTCTCGCCGTGCTGCACGCCGGTGATTTTCGCGCTAACCGCCTACGCCGCCGCGAACGGCACGGTTGCGCATGCGGCGCTGTTGCTCGGGTGCTACGCGGCGGGCCATGCGTTGCCTCTCCTCGGACTTGCGGGTGCGGCGCAAAAATGCGCTGCAGCATTTACCGCGCTCGCGACGGCGCGGGCCACCGCGCTCGTGACCTCCGGCGTCATGCTCGCGCTTGCCGGCTATTATGCGGTGCTCGCGTGAAAAAATCGCGTGCGCGTGAATTGACTATCGTGCTGTTGGCGATAGGCGTCTCTGCAATGCTCTTCCGGACGCAAATCTCGACGGGCATCATGCTGCGCGGCGACGATCTGCTTTCTCGCGGCGATATGGCGGGTGCGCTCGTGAAGTACCGGCACGCGCTTTCCCTCGATCCTTCGAATGGCGCGGCCCTCGATCGCGTGCTTTTTACGGCGCTGCAACACAGGAGCGCAGGTACGCTCTACAGCGTGCTGCAGCGCGCGAACGGCTATTTGTCGCAGCATCCCCGCGACGTTGCGGTATTGCAGGATCGCGCGTTGTGCGAACTCATGCTTGGGCGGCGCGTGCTCGCGGCTCGAGACCTGGAACGCGCCGCCGGCGTATCGCACGATGCGCAGACATCCGCATTTGCGGCGATCGCGCGAGGAAACCGATGACCGCACCGGTGTTTTGCGTTGTGGAAGCGGGAGCCGTTTGCGCATTTGCCGTCTGCGCGACGCTCGGGGCGCGGCGTTGCGGAATACGGTTACATCTGCACGAACGAACGCCCGCGCTGCTCTTACTCGCAGGCATCAGCGCCGGCGGCGCAGTCTTCGTAACGCATCCGTTTCTTGCTGATGCGGCAACCTTTGCAATCGTTGCAGCGGCTGTAGCCGTTTGCGCCGCGACGGATGCGGCGAATGGGTTCGTCTTCGATGCGGTGACGCTGCCGGCGCTCGGCTTGCTGCTCCCGGCAAGTTGGCTTTACGGCCATTTCGCGCCGTCCATTCTTGGTGCGTTGTGCGCCGCCGGGGCAATACTCGCAATTTATGCGGCGACGCAAGGCCGCGGCATCGGCCTGGGAGACGCAAAACTTGCTGCGTGCATCGGCGCCGGCCTGGGCGTTCGCGGTTCGCTGTACGCACTGGGCATCGCGTTCGTAGCCGGAGCGCTGGCCGGCATTGCGTGCCTTATGCTGCAGCGCATGCAGCGCGGCTCCGAGATGCGCTTCGCACCGTACTTGGCCGCCGGTACGATTGCCGCCGTTGCATGGCAGGCTGCATGAAGCGCGCACGGTTGCCGCTCGGGGTGGATATCGGAACGACGCGCATCCGCGTAGCAGAAGCGGAGATGACGCCGGCCGGTCCGCGCGTTCGAGCGGTTGCGGTCCGCGATATCGCGTCCTTGGAAGCGAGTTATTTGTGTGCGCTCATCGACGATGCAGTGCGTGAACTCGGCACGAAGGAACGCCGGTGCGTGTGCGCGCTAGGCGAGCCGGATGCCGTTATGCGTCCGGTGCCGTTTCCCAAGATGCCGGCGGCCGAGCGCGAGCGATCTGCCCGTTTCGAAGCGCAGCGATTCGTGGATTTTCCCGTAGAAGAGGCCGTCGTGCGCGTGCACGCAGTGGAACGGCCCGCCAATCTGTGGGCCGTGGGCGTTGCGCGGCAAAATGCGGTCTTCACGAGAGTGCACGTGTTGCGCGGCGCTCGCCTTCGACCGCTCGCGATCGATCATGAAGCCTGCGCGCTGTTGCGCGCGTTACCCGCGTACGACGCCATTCTCGACGTGGGGCACCAACGAAGTAGCTTACACGTGCGGACAACGCATGCGCCTGTGACGCTTCAGGCCTTCAACGGCGGTGCCGACGTGACGCGCGCTATCGAGCGTGAGTTGTCTATCGACGAGCGCACCGCCGAAAAGCGCAAACGGATTCTAGGAACGGCGGGCGCGGGCGAACGCGCTCGCGCGGCTTTGGCTGCCGATATTACGGCGCTGGTTTCGCAAGCGCGCCGGACACACGACATCGCCCGCATTGCGCTGACGGGGAACGGCGCGCGCCTTCCGGGCCTGGCATCGGATCTGGAGTCGTCAACGGGCGCGTTTTTCGAGATACCCGTGTGCGAGGTGTTGCGCGGCGATAGCTATCCCGAGGACGTGATGCGATCCGGCGCACCCGATTGGACGCTCGCCGCCGGACTCTCGCTCTGGAGCAGACCGTGATTTCGTTTGATTTTCTGCATGCCGCGCAACCGGCGCTTATTCGCAAAGTCGCCCAATGGCGCATGCCGCCGGAGTTTTACGCGCCGGCGGCTGCACTGTGCGGCGTACTGCTCGCCACGGCGGGTGCGTGCGGGATCGAAGAGAGCCGGTTGCACTCGTCCCTGGCGATGGAGTCGGCGTACCGCGCGCGGTACGAGCAGAGCCGCACGCAGTTGCAATCCGCCGGGATCGAATTGCGGCGCATTCGCGAGATCATTGAATTGGACGATCGCGTGCGGCGTATGACGGTATCCGGATACCGCAACGCCGAACGCCTTGCCGGCATTGCAAACGCGCTGCCGTCGCACGCATGGCTTACCTCGATAGCGTACGACGGTGAGGATATCGTGCTCGAAGGCCGCGCGTCCGGGCTGCCGGCGGTCGGCGCCGTGCTACGCGGCATCGAGCGCAGCCGCGGGTTAGGCGAACCGGCCTTGGAAAGCACTACACTGGACGACGGCGCGAACAGCGTGGAGAAGATGCTCTACACGGTACGGCTGCGTCGAGCCGGCCGGTGAAGCGTTGCAATACGATGCGCGCGCTGTGGACGGCGTCCGCGCTTTTAGCGATCGGGGCGTGCTGGTACGTGCAGCATCACTTCGAGCGGCGCATCGCCCGCGCGCAAACCTCGGTTGAATCGCTCTACGCGATGACCTCCGCCAACGAACGAACCGTACGCGAAGCAGGCCGTTTGCGCGCCGCGCGCGATGCCGCCGAGGCGGATTTAAAGCGTTTCGGCGCAGGAGCGTCGCTGCCGTCGGCAACGGCCGCAGTGCTCGAAGCGTTGGAGCGGCAGGCCCGCGCGCATCGCGCCACGGTGGCCGCGGTGGCGCCGGCCGCAGTGACGACATCCATCCGGACACCAGGGCTTTTAGCCGTGCCGGTAACGCTCCGCGTACGGGGACAGTTCCGCGATCTGCTCGCATTCCTGATCGACGTGTCGGAACGTACGCCTCTGCTCGAGATCCGGCGCACGCAGCTCGCTCCGTCGGGAAAACGCCGCACGCGCGTCGAGCCCATGTTGGACGCCGTGATCGATGCGATGATGTACCGTTTCACACCGCGTGCTCATGAAGGGAAAAGCGATGCGTCCGATCGGTGATATGGCGCGGCGCGCATTGTTATGCGCCTCGGCGATATTTCTCGCGATCCCCGCCGTTTTGATGCCGCTCGCGGGCCGCTCGTCTTTCGAAGCAAGGGCACAGCGCGTTCAATTCGATCGGCGGTTCGGCTCGGAAGCGGCACGCGTGGGCGCCCTTCAACCCTATCCGCGCCTCGGGCCTGTCCGCGATCCGTTTGCCTTGCCGCAACGCGCAGCAAGTCGTGACGTGACCGGCATGCGCGTGGTGCAAGGCGCGTCAACCGGTATCCCGATTCCGGCCGCAACGGTGCGAGTAACGGCGATCGTTCAAGGCGCAGATGCGCGTGCGCTGGTTGAAGAAAACGGCGGCGTTCGCGTCATCCACGCCGGCGATGCTTTGGGAGGCTCCGTCGTACGCGCGGTGCTTCCCAGCGGCATAATGCTGCGCAACGGCGCCTTCATCGGGATCGGAAACGCGCAGAAATGAAAATCTGCATCGCATTGGTCTTGGCGTTGCTGCTTGCGGTGCCCGCCGCTGCGGAGACCCCACGGATGTCACTCGACGTGCACGACGCCGCGTTACCCGACGTGATCGCACTGCTCGCGGCCGAATCGGGTTCGAACGTCATTGCGGACGACTCACTGAAACCCGAACGCGTGACGTTGCACCTGCACGGTGTAACGCTCGACGAGGCACTCACCGTGCTTGCTCGCGCCCACGATCTGCAAGTCCGCAGAGAAGGCAGCGTGCTGATCGTCGGATCCGGCGCGCTGATGAACCGGCGGTATGCCGATATGGACGATCCGCGCGGTTCGCTAACAGCCGTGTTTCCGCTCGTGCACGCTGTCCCGGATGACGTTGCGAAAGCGCTCGCGCTCGGATTGCCGGACGGCACGGTAATCGTGCCGGACAAGCGCACCGCAAGCGTCATCGTGACCGGCAACGCGCAGACGGTCGATCGCGCGCGCCGGCTGACCGCAGCGCTGGACGCGCCGGCGTACGGCGACGGTACCCGGAACCTCGCGCACGTGTACGCGCTGCGGTATATCAAGCCGTCGGATCTGGTGCCAAATCTCAAAGGCGTTCTTCCCGACGGCACCTATGCGGCGGATGACCGGCAGAACGCAATCGTCGTGACGGGGAACGACGAAGTTCAACGCGCCGCCTCGCAGTTCGTCAAAAGCATGGACATGCCCAGCCCGCAAGTGCTCTTCGAGGTGCGCGTGGCGGATCTGCAGCCCGTCAACGAGCAGAGCGACGTCGGCGTCCAGTTCGGCGGCTACGATCTGTCAGGACAGCCGATATCCGGTGCGGGTACGTATGCGTTCGCCCGCAATTCGATCGCGATTAATGCGCGGCTCAACGCGTTGGTCAGCGAAGGACGCGCGGAGATCTTGGCGACGCCAAAGCTGGTCACGCTGAATAACAAAGAAGCGGATCTGCTCATCGGTCAAACGTACCCGGTCATCTATTACGACGCGCGTCTGGGCAGCCAGCAAGTGCAGTTCGTCGACATCGGCGTGAAGCTGCGCCTTACTCCCACGATCGGCTCCGATGGAAGCGTGACGGCGGACATGCATCCCGAGTATAGCGCGATTCAAGGGTTCGTCGGCGGATATCCGGTTATCGCGAACAGGAAAATAGACTCGACACTGCGTGTCGGCGATAACCAAACTATCGTGCTCGGCGGGCTCTTGCGCGAGGTCGACACGCAGACGGTTTCAAAACTGCCCGGGCTCTCCGATATTCCGGTGATTGGAAAGATTTTCCGGAACCGCGAGCGCACGCACGAGCGTGACGAGGTGGTGTTCCTCATCACGCCGCACGTGATTTATCCGAATACCGTACCGCCCTCGCGCTAAGTCCGTTAGGCGTTGGCGTGCTGCCGCAGTTCGCCGCGCGTTCGCGATTCCTCGAACAGGTGCAGCATCGCTTCGTTGAATTTGGGAATGTCGTCGGGTTTGCGGCTGGTCGTGATGTTGCGATCCGTTACGCTGGGTTCGTCGACCCAGTTGCCGCCCGCGTTGCGGATGTCGGTCTGCACCGACGGCCAGGACGTCATGCGCAACCCGCGCACGGCGTCGGTTTCCACCAGCGACCATGGTCCGTGGCAGATTGCCGCAATCGGTTTGCCTGCGTCTACGAAACTTTTTACGAATTGCATCGCCTTGCGGTTCATGCGTAAGCGATCGGGGTTCGCCACCCCGCCCGGGAGAAGAAGGGCGTCGTATTGCTCCGGGTCTGCTTTATCCAATTGCAGATCGACGGGAAACGCGTCGCCTTTGTCGTCGTGATGCACGCCTTGCACTTTGTCGGGCTGCGGTGAAATCAATACAGTTTTCGCGCCCGCGTCGTCCAGTGCTTTGCGAGGCTCGGTCATTTCGACTTGCTCGAACATGCTTTCGAGCAGGATCGCGACCTTCATGCCTTCGAGCCGGTTTGTCATTGCCATGGAATCGGGATACCCGGCGCCGTGCGCGGTAAACGGCGTTGCTTGCGCGGGTGTTATGCTGCGGCTTGGCCGCTGCGCGCTACCGCCAGTACAATTCGGTGCGGTAGCGCAGGTCGCAATGCTGCGTGCGAACGTGCAGCTCCACGACGCGCCCGGCGCGTGAAATCGATAGCGCCGTCGCGCCGACTATCTGTTCGTATAATCCGAGGAGGGCCCAGTCGTCCTGCATTGCGTTCATCCTTACCGCGTTCAAAAATCCGGACGGTAATCTACCCGCAAGCGCAGGCGCAATCACATTAAGGCGCGCGTTTGTCGAATGCTTCTTGCGATTCGCGTACTTCCTGTAAATGATCTTGCGCCCACTTGCGAAGCGCGTCGAGCGGCTCGCACAGCGTTTTTCCGAGCGGCGTAAGCGAGTATTCGACCCGCGGCGGAATCTCTGCGTACATCTTCCGGCGCACGAGACCGTCGCGTTCCATGTCGCGCAATGTCTGGGTAAGCATCTTTTGGGAAATGCCCCCGATCGCGCGGCGAAGCTCGTTAAAGCGCCGGCTCTCCGTCTGAGCGAGCAAGCCGATAAGGAGCGTCGTCCATTTGTCGGCGATGCGGTTGAGGATCTCGCGGGTGGGGCAGTTGCCTTGGTAAACCTCGGCATCGGTAAGGGTGGTTTCCATTTGGTTACTCGGCTACGGAAAGGTGCGTTCTTGTAAAGAGTAGGCTGGTATGAAATAGTTACTGACACAACGATATCACACTTGGCTGCGAACGGCAACCAAGTAGACAGCAGAGGATAAGAACTATGAGCAGCACCGTTACGCAACTACAGCAGACCTACGCGATCGACGCGACGCACTCCAGCGTGGAATTCGTCGTCCGCCACATGATGATCACCAAAGTGCGCGGCCGCTTCGGCGCCGTGTCCGGCTCGATTGCCCTGGCGCCCGGCAGCAGCGTCCCCACCGCCATCGCGGCCGTCATTGACGCCTCGTCCGTCGACACCCGCGAGGCACAGCGCGACGGCCATCTGCGCTCCGCCGACTTCTTCGACGTCGAACGCTTTCCGCAACTTACGTATAAGAGCACGCGCATCGAGGGTGACGGCGAGAGTTTCCGCGTCTACGGCGACCTGACGCTGCACGGCGTCACCCGCGAAGTCGTGCTGGACGGCGAATTCGAAGGCCGCGGATCGGATCCGTGGGGCGGTCAGCGCGTTTCCTTCAGCGCGCAAACGAAAATCAACCGCAAAGATTTCGGTTTGAGCTGGAATCAGGCGCTCGAAACGGGCGGTATGCTCGTGAGCGAAGAGGTGCGGATCGAATTGAATGTGCAGGCGGTTCTGCAGCAATGAACGCCGCGATGCCGGCGATCTTTTTCGGTCACGGCAATCCGATGAACGCGATTACGGAGAATCCGTACGCGCGTAAATGGAACGCTATCGGCCGCGGTATGCCGCGGCCGAAGGCCGTTTTAGCGATCTCCGCGCACTGGTACGTCGAGTACACCGGCGTCACGGCGTCGGAAAGTCCGCGCACAATTCACGATTTCGGCGGCTTTCCGCGCGAGTTGTTCGAGGTGCGCTATCCCGCGCCGGGCGATCCCGCGCTGGCGCGCCGCATTCGCGATCTGATCGAGCCCGCGACACCCGTCGCGCTCGACGACTCGTGGGGCTTCGATCACGGCACGTGGTCGGTTCTTTGTCACGTGTTTCCCGAAGCCGACGTTCCGGTCGTGCAGCTGAGCATCGACGAAACCAAGCCTCCCCGGTTCCATTACGATCTCGCCAAACGGCTTGCGCCGCTGCGTGAAGAGGGCGTACTCATCCTGGGCAGCGGTAACATCGTGCACAATCTGCACGCGTACGCCTGGGGACGCCACCCCGCCGGTGCGTTCGATTGGGCGGCGCGATTCGATGCGCGCGTCCGCGAACTCGTCCTTGCCGGCGACGACATGCCGCTGGTCGAGTATGAAGCGCTGGGCCGCGATGCGTTGCTCTCGGCGCCGACGCCCGACCATTATCTGCCGCTCGTCTATGTTTTGGGCGTGCGCCGGCCCGAAGACACCGTCACCTTCCCGGTTGAAGGTATCGACGGCGGTTCGATTTCGATGCTTTCGATCGACATGCGCTGACGCGTTACAGGCGCGGCTCCCGCCCGGGCCTAAGAAGAGGCGGATGTTCCGGTATTTGACGGCGGGCGAATCGCACGGACCCGCATTGGTAGGCATTCTCGACGGCATTCCGGCCGGTCTGCGCTTGGACGCGGAAAAAATTAACGGCGAGCTGCGCAAGCGCCAAGGCGGACACGGCCGCGGCGGCCGCATGAAAATCGAACGCGACGAGATCGAATTTTTAGCCGGCGTGCGCGGCTCCTACACGCTCGGCTCGCCCATTTCGATTCTCATCCGCAACCGCGATTTCGAAAACGTACGCGCGCTGATGGACCCGATCGCAGGCAGTGGAAAGCCGCTCACCAATCCCCGGCCCGGACACGCCGATTACGCCGGCGCGCTAAAATACCGGCACCGCGATCTTCGCAACGTGCTCGAACGCGCGAGCGCGCGTGAGACGGCGATGCGCGTCGCACTGGGCGCGATCTGCGAGCAGTTGCTGGAAGCGCTCGGCATCTCCACCCGATCGTACGTGCACCGCATCGGAAGCGTGGAGGCGCCCGAGCTCGACGAATTCTCGCAACACGACGTCGAGCAGAGCGACGTGCGCTGCCCGCATCCCGAAACCGCGCAGCAGATGATCGCCGCAATCGATGCGGCCAAAGCCGCGGGCGATACGCTCGGTGGACAGTACATAGTCCGGGTCGACGGCGTTCCGGCCGGCATCGGCAGCAACCGTCAACCCGATACGCGGCTGGACGGCGTGCTCGCCGGCGCCCTCATGGCGATGCAGACCGTAAAAGCGGTCGAGGTCGGCTTGGGAGCAGATGTCGCATCGCGCCCCGGTTCGTCGGCCCACGATGTGTTCGCGTTGGAAGAAGGCAACGTCGTGCGGCCGAGTAACCGCGCAGGCGGCATCGAGGGCGGCATGAGCAACGGTCAAGCCATTACGCTGCGCGTGAGCGTCAAACCGATTCCTACGCTGATGAAAGCGCTCCCGTCGGTGAACTTGCACGAAGGCACCGACGCGCCGGCATCGATCGTGCGCAGCGACGTGTGCGTCGTCCCGGCAGCGGCGGTGGTCGGCGAGGCTATGGTGCGCCTTGCGCTCGTTGCGCCGGTGCTCGAGAAATACGGCGGCGATTCGCTCGAAGAGACGCTGGATAACCTGCGCCGCAGCAACGAAGCGGCGTCGCGCCTGTTCGACACAGTGCCATGAAGCGGCATTTAGCGTTAACCGGATTTATGGCGGCCGGGAAATCGACCATCGGTAAGAAGCTGGCGCGCAAACTCGGCGTGCGATTTTACGACATCGACGATCTCGTCGTCGAAGCGCACGGACCGATCAGCGATATTTTTTACGCGCAGGGCGAGAAGCAGTTCCGCATCTACGAGCACGACGCCATCGCGCACGTGCTCGAGGAAGAGCCGGGCGTTATCGCCCTCGGCGGCGGCGCAGTGACCTACGACGAGACGTTAAAGTTGCTCAAGAAACGCACGTACCGCGTGTTCATCAAAGTGCCGCCGGAGCAAATCCTGGGGCGTCTGCGACGCAGCAAACGCGTGCGCCCGCTCATCGGTCCCACGCCTTCGCTCCTGAAGATCAAGGATCTCTACAAGCAGCGCATGCCCCGCTATTCGCATGCCGATTATGTTGCCGAAGCCGCCGACATGAGCACCGCGCAGATCGTCGACGACATCGTCGGCTGGCTGAACAAAAAGAACATCGAACTGTGAACGCGATCGGCTATCCGATTGCGGTGGAAGGTTCTGCCCGCGCGCCCCTGCGGGCGTTCATGCGCGATCGCGGTATCGAACGGTTCGTGGTGCTGTGCGATGTTAACGTACTGACCGAAGCCCGCGCGCTCACCAACGGCATACGGGGACGGCTCGGCATCGAGGCGTTCGCGCTGGGCGAGCGGCGCAAAACGCTCTCGACGCTGCAAACGGTTTTGGAAACGCTCGTGCGCGTGGGGGCGGATCGCGCGACCACGATCGTAGGCGTCGGCGGCGGCGTCGCATCCGACCTGTTCGGATTCGCCGCAGCGGCATACATGCGCGGCGTTCCGTACGTGCACGTAGCTACCAGTTTGGTAGCGATGGTGGATGCGGCGATCGGCGGAAAAAACGGCGTCGATCTGCCGGCCGGAAAAAATCTCGCAGGGACGTTCCGCGACCCTATCGCCGTCTTCGCTCACGTGGATGCCTTGCAGACTCTGCCGTACCGCCATATGCGCGAAGGCCTCGCGGAGATCGTCAAACACGGCATCATCGAAGGGCACGATCTTTTCGATGCGCTCGAAACGCTCGCGCCGCATCCGTTTTGGCGCTGGCCGTGGGAAACGATCGTGCAGGATGCGCTGGCCGTAAAGGTCGCGGTGGTTAACGACGACCGCATGGAGCACGGTTTGCGCGAAGTGCTCAATCTGGGACATACGTTCGGGCACGCCATCGAACGCGCGTCGGGGTACCGCGTTTCGCACGGCGCCGGCGTGTCGATCGGCCTTCGCGCCGCGGGTTTGCTCGCGCTGCGCACGGGGCGTTTTTCGCGCGACGAACATTTGCGCGTGCTCGCGCTGCTTGCATTGTTGAAATTGCCGATGGCGACCAGTGAGTCTCCGGCCGGCGTGTTCCCGGCCATGCAGTCGGACAAAAAGAAGCGCGGCGGCGTGTTGCGATTCGTCCTGCCCCGAGCCATCGGCGACGTGGAGTACGGCGTCGTCGCCCGCGACGGCCAAGTGCGCGCGGTGCTTTCGCGCTTGAACGCGCCGCCGGGAGCCGGCGAATTCCGCTGATTCGCAGCGCGGAAGTGCTGGCGGCGATCCGTTCGTCGCGATTCGATCTGCCGCTCTCGTACGACGCAGGCGATTTGCGGCTGCGGGTTGGCGATGTCGTGCGCATCCCGATAGGTACGCGCGAACACGTCGGCTTCGTCGTCGAAGCGCCCGCCGAGCGCGAATGGGATCGCCCGCTGCGGCGCGTTGAGGCGTATCCGGGCGTTCCTCGAGCTTTCGATGAAACGGGCCTCGCACTCGCGCGCTTCGTCGCCGATCGCTATATCTGCACGCTTGGTGAGGCGCTCGGCGCGATCGTGCTCGGCGGCGCCGTTCCACGCACGGTTGATAGTTTCGTTCCGGTTGCGCGCGGGAACGCGCGCCGGAGCGCCGTTCCCGAGCGCTTGTTGCGCCTTATCCGTGAAGATTTTGGCGGCGGCTTCTCGCTCGAGCAATTGCTGCGCCATGCCGAAGCGCGGCGCGCCGGCGATCGCGGTACGTTGCTGCGCCACGTAAACGCGCTCGTCCGCAGCGGCGATCTGCGCCGCGAACGGCGCTTCGTCGATCCGCGCACGCACGAATACCGGTTTAAGGCGTTATATCCCGGAGACGGCACGGTGCGCGGCCCGAAAGCGTCGGCGCTGCTCGAGTTCGTGCGCGCACAGCCCGGCGTACCGCGTGCCGACGCGCTGCTCGCCGGATTCTCCGCGGCGATTCTTGCGCGCGCCGTAAAGGCGGGCGCACTGCGTGAAGAAGAGATCGCGCCTGCAAAAACGCGCGCGCGCCGCGATACGCCCGCACCGTTTCCGCCGACGGCGGAACAGCGCGAGGCGATCGAGGCGCTGTGCCGGCGGGTCGATGCGCGCGCCTTCGCCGAAGCCTTGCTCTTCGGCATCACCGGCAGCGGAAAAACTTACGTCTACATCGAGGCCATCAAGCACGCGCTGAATGACGGCGGGCGCGCGATCGTGCTCGTGCCCGAGATCTCGCTCACGCCGCAGACTGCGCGGCGTTTCGAAGAAGCGTTCGGCGAACGCGTCGCCGTGTTGCATTCGGCGCTTTCGGATCGAGAGCGGTACGATGCATGGCAAGCCTGCGCGAGCGGCGATGTCGACGTCGTCGTGGGCGCGCGCAGCGCCGTGTTTGCGCCGCTGCGCGACGTGCGTCTGCTGGTCGTGGACGAAGCGCACGAAACCTCGTACAAACAAGATACCGTTCCCCGGTACAACGCCGTAACGGTCGCGCGCGAGCGCATGCGTTTGGAGAACGGCGTGCTGCTGCTGGGCAGCGCGACGCCCGCGCTGGAAAGCTACAGCCGCGCGCTCGACGGTGAAATCGAGCTGCTGCGGCTCGGCGGACGGGCCACGCTTCAGCCGCTTCCCGCGGTGCGCGTGGTGGACATGGCCAAAGAGTTCGAGGCCGGAAACCGGCGGATTTTTAGCACGCCGCTCGCACAGGCGTTGGACGATCGCCTCGCGCGCGGCGAAAAAACCGTCCTTTTCGTAAACCGCCGCGGCAGCGCCGGTTTCTTGCTGTGCCGCGAATGCGGAAACGTGCCCGAATGCTCGCGTTGCAGCGTGTCATTGACGCTGCACCGGTCGGAAGGACTGTTGCGCTGTCATTATTGCGATGCGCAACGTCCGGTTCCGCGCGCATGCGAATCGTGCGGCAGCGAGGCGGTGAAAGAGTTCGGCGCCGGCACGCAGCGCGTGGCAGAAGAAGTTGAACGGTTGTATCCCTCGGCGCGTATCGTGCGCATGGACGGCGACACGACCACGCGCGTCGGCGATCATGCGCGCCTGCTGGACCGCTTCGCCGAAGAAGGCGACGTGCTCGTGGGAACGCAGATGGTCGCGAAGGGGTTGGATTTTCCCACGGTCACCTTGGTAGGCGTAATCGCCGCGGATATCGGCTTACATGCGCCTGAATTTCGCGCCGCGGAACGCAGCTTCGATCTGATCACGCAGGTCTGCGGTCGAAGCGGGCGCGCCCGTCCGGGTGAAGCGATCGTGCAAACCTATTCGCCCACGCATCCTGCCGTCACGTTCGCCGCCCGGCACGATTACGACGGATTTGCGCGGCACGAGCTGGAGGAGCGGCGCGCGCTCGGGTATCCGCCGTGGATGACGTTCATCTATTTGGGCGTTGCAGGTCGCAGCCGGCCGGCCGCGCTGGCGCAGGCGAAGCGCTACGCGCAGACGCTGGAAGAGAGCGGCGCGGCGCAGATTTTGGGGCCGGCGCCGTATCCGATTGCACGCCTTCACGAGGAGTGGCGGTTTCGCATCGCGCTCAAGACAAATGATGCGCAGAGAGCTCGCGCGGCAATCCGCGAGCGCGTTCTTCCGCTCGCCAAGGGGGAGCGCAGCACTAGGTTGATAGTAAACGTGGATCCATGAGAGCCGTTCTGTTCGCCCTGTTGGTCTTTTTTGCGGGCGCCTCCGCGGCGCCGGCACAATCACTGATTGCGCCGGCGAGTTCCGCGCCGCAGAGCGGCATCCGCCAACAAGGCCTCTACGTAACGGCGCCGATTACGCTCGACGGCGATTTTCTGCTCACTATCGCCGATCCGGCGGCGCCGCAGAGCGGCGGCATTCCGATCGCGCAGCGGCAAGCCGCGATTGAGAACGCGCTCGCGCAAGCGGTTGCGGTCGTCGGCGGGACAGGCGCAAGAGCGACAGTCTACGATCCGTACACGCTGGACGTGCGCATCGCTCGGCAAGATGGGCAGCCCGCGATCCAACTGACCGATGCCCGTCACTCAGCGCCCATGGCGCTGCTGACTGTGACGCCGGCCGATGCGAAGTTTCACGGCACGACTGCCGCGTCGCTCGCCGCGTGGTGGAAACCGATCCTGAGCGAAGCGCTGCGCGGCGCGCTGATCAAAAGGCAGCCTGCGGTAGAGAAGCGCAACGCGAAGGACACCGGCATCGCGGCCGCCGCACTCGTCGCGTTCACGCTCTTGCTGTTTTTCGCCGTCATTCTGCCGTTGCGCCGCCGCATCGGCGGAATCGAGGAACGTTCCAAGATGCGCAGCATGCAGATGGAACGCGATCGCGTGCAGGAGCCGGAAAGTACTGCGAACACGCACGAAGGGCGACGGCATTTCGTCGCGCTGGCGCTGCGCGTGAGCGATCCGCGCCGCCAAGCCAAAGCGCTGCGTGCCACCGTCGCTGCATTGATTTGGGTGCTCGTTCTGGCGTGGTTCGGGGCGATCGTGTGGGCGCTGTTCCTCTTTCCGCAGACGACGCCGCTCGCCCACCGCGTCGTGCAAACGCTTCTGGCCGTAGCCGCAACGTGGATTGCCACCGGTTTGGTGAATCGTCTGCTCGACATCGCGATAAACCGCTTGGGCGACGCGTGGCGCACGCGGGAATATCGCAGCTCCGAAGAACGCGCGCGAGAACTTTTGCGCATTCCGACCGTGACGTTCGCGCTTTCCGGATTCAAAACGTTCTTGCTTCTTTTCGTCGCGGTGCTCGTCACGCTCGGCGAAGTCGGTATCCCGGTGTGGTCTGTGGTGACGTTCGGTGGATTGACGGCGATTGGTATCACGCTGGCCGCCCAGAATTTCGTGCGCGATTTCGTCAACGGCTTCTTGGTGCTCTTCGAAGATCAATACGTCGTCGGCGATTACATCACGATCAACGCTCAGAGCGGAATCGTCGAAAACCTCACGTTGCGGATCGCGCAGCTCCGCGACATGGCGGGCAACTTGGTGACGATTCCGCACAGCACCGTGACGAGCGTCGTGAATCATTCCAGGAACTGGTCGCGCGTCGATTACCGCGTCTCCGTGGACCCGGGAGCGGATATGCAAAAGGCCGTCGCCACCGTGCGCCGGGCGATCCACGAGGTGGCGCAAGAAGACCAATGGCGCGGCGTCGCGCTCGAGCCGGTCGAATGGATCGGCGTGGACGCGCTCAGCCGGGACGGCGTGGTGATCCGCGCATCCATGAAAACGGCGCCGCTGCGCCAATTCGATCTGCGGCGCGCGATCAACGAGCGCGTCGAGGCGCTGTTCAAAGAGGCCGGCATCGGGTTGGGCGCGCCGATTACCGATCCGATGCAGACGACGGGTTAGGGCGCGTTGCGTACCCGCAGCGGCGCGCCGGGAACCAGCAGCTGCGAAAGAAGCAGACCCGCAACGATCAGAATCGCCGCGACGACCGCATTTACGGCGAGCGTCGCCGCGTCGGTGTAGTTTTTCGTGGAGACGACCCAGAGCACGCTCTGATAACTGAGCGAACCTGGAACCAGCACGTGCAGCGCGGGAACCAGCAGCACGGGTTGCGGAACGCGCAGATACCGCGCGCCCCCGTTGGCCACCAATCCGCAAACGAGCGCCGCGATGAACGGCGTCACCTGGTGCACACCTGCGAGTGTGCCGAACGCGTACGACGTCGCGAGCGCGACGATGCTGGAGAGCAGCACCCAGGTGAAATCGCGCATGCGCGCGTCCAAATCCACGGATAACCCGATCGAGAGCAGCAGCACCGCGGCAAGCCGGTACGGCACGCCGACCGGATGCGGCACGATATCCGCGGTGTTGATGAAGGCCGGACCCGCGAGCGCGAAGCCCAGAAACGCGCCGCAGCCGAGCGAAAGAAGAATTGCGAAGACGCGCCCAAGCCGCGCGGTTCCGGCGATAAGATCTTGATTCGCCAGTTCGTTGAGCGCGAGCGTGAGCGAGTAGCCGGGCAATAACACGACGACGCCCGCCACGATGGAAATGTACAGGTTCGCCGGCGCGATGTAATGCGTGTACGCGGCGACGATCAATGTCGCGACGAAAGCGGCGATTACTTCGAACAAGCGCTCCATGATCGCGTTGCGGTTGGTGAAGAATGCCAAGATGCCCGTCGCGCCGCCGATCAGCGCCGCTACGGTAAGTTCGTTCGTGCCGCCGCCTAGGAGCACTGCGACGCCGATCGCCACGCATGTGAGCCCGAAGATCGAGCGCAAGGCCGGCGGCGCAGGGCAGCGCAAGTCGATGTCGCGCAGATGCAGGATCGCATCGTCCATGCCGATGCGGCCGGATTGCAGATCGTCGTAGATATCGTTGAGGAACGCCAGTTTGCGCAGATTCACGCGTCCGGGATCCATGCGGAGCATCACGATTTGCTGCGCGTAGCGCGGGCCGACGGCTAGCGTGACGTTCGTGGGGAGCGCAAAAATTTCGACTTGCAGACCGAGCACGTCTGCCGTTGTGGTGATTGTGCGCTCGAGTTGGTCGGATGCGATGCCTGCGCGATGCAGCTCGCGGGCCAGCTGCGTAATGAAGACGGCCTTCGGGTCGTCTTGAATCGCCGAAACCGCGCGCTTGCTCTCCATGCTGCGCGCCGATTCGCTACGGAAAAAGAAGAAGCCGCCTTACTTGGCGGCTTTCTTCGTGCTCTTTTTCGGTGCTGCGGGGGCCGCCGCGGCGACCGCGGCTCTTGCAACCGCTTTGGCGAGGCGCGATTTTTTGCGCGCCGCCTTGTTGGGATGAATGATGCCCTTCTGCGCGGCTTTGTCGAACTGAGCCTCGACGGACTGGCTCACCTGCACGTCTTGCGCAGACACTGCTTTTTTGAACAGCGTCTTCAATCGCGTCTTGGTATCCAGATTCCGCTGGGTCCGTTTCTCGCTCTGCCGCACCCACTTTTCTGCGGCCTTGATGTTAGGCACGAAATATCACTCCTTGGAAAGGCACGAGGCACATAGTACCACAGGGGCCAGCCGCGGTCTAGCCTCTAGGTGGGGGATTCCAGGATCCGGCGGTAGCTCCCGTAGCGGCTCGGGGCGATCCGGCCCTCGGCGACCGCGGCCTGAACGCCGCAGTCGGGCTCGTTCAGGTGCGAGCAGTCGTTGAACCGGCAGCTCGCCGCGGCCTCCGGCATCTCCCGGAACCCGTGCACCAGCTCCTGCGGTTCGATGGCGCCGAGGCCAAATTCGGCGACCCCCGGGCTATCTATAAGGAAGCCGTCGTCCATGCGGTACAACCGCGCCGAGGTTGTCGTCTGCCGCCCCCGGCCGTGGCGGGAAACGTCGCCCACGACGGCCTCGCCCCCGAGTGCCCGGAAGAGAGAACTCTTGCCGACGCCCGAGACGCCGCACAGGAGCGCGTGCCGCCGGACCAGCGCCTCGCGCAGGTCACCGATGCATTCGCCGGCCTTGGGGTTCACGACGAGCGTTTCGTACCCCAGCGCGCGGTAGAGCGCGGGTACGGTGTCGCGGTCGGCTTCGCGCGCGAGATCCGGTTTCGTGAACACGGTCATCGCCGAAATGCCTTCGAGTTCGGCAAAGGCCAATAATTGGTCGAGCGTGAGGAGCCGAGGCGACGGATCTGCGAGTGCCGTAACGGTGACCATGGTGTCCACATTGGCGGCCATCGTTTTCGATCGCCCTTCGAACGTGCGGCGCTGCAGTGTGAAAGAGCGCGGATCGATCGCATCCACCAACGCGCGGCCGTCTTCCAAAACGCGCACGTGCACGCGGTCACCCGGAGCGAGCATCTCGCGTTTGACGCCGCGCCCCGCGCGCTTCAGATCCGCAACCCGCGGCTGCTCTTCGGAATCGAGGACGATCCATGCGGCGTTTTTACCGACGGAAACCACGCGCGCCGGGAACGTCTCACTCACGCGGCTAACGATGCACTCATCGTGGAATGGGCCCGCACATTGCGAATCGACGCACCGTCCGGCGAGTCGTTAGCGACACGGTTAACCGCGGCGTTGGCGCACGACGGGGTACGCGTGCGCTGCACGCAAACGCCCGGCGCGCCGGCGTATGCGCTCGTCGAAGGGCCGCAGGGAGTCAATCCCCTGGAACTGCAGGCGCGCCTTCCCGAGGCCGTGTGGTACGGCGAAGCGATCATCGCTCTTGCAATTGAACCTGAGCCGCCGGATGCCTTGCAACCGCTCGCGGACGCGCTCGGTGGTCCCGGCGCGCCCGCAGGCGTGCGCTTCGAGATTCGCGGTTCCCGCGCGATCGTAGAGGTCGAACCCTCCGTCACGTCCCCGGCGTTGGTGCTGCAGCTTGCCGACGTGGAATTGCGGCGTTTTCACGGTTCGCGCCGGACCGAACTGCTCGCGCCGCTTTCGGCTGCGGTCGCTGCGGCCGTCGCTGCCGGCGGATTGCAGTGCGCCGAAATGGCGCCGGATCGCATTTTGGAGCCGTTGCTGGAGCTCGACCGTGTGGAATAGCGTTCACCAGTACCTCGGCATCACGGACCTCATCGACATCGGCGCGACCAGCGTATTGATTTACTATTTGCTGCTGCTCATCCGCGGCACGCGGGCCGTGCAGATCTTGACCGGCGTGCTCGTGCTCGTCGGGTTTCTCGGCATCGCAAACTTGCTGCACTTGTTGCTGCTCGGCACCATCCTGCAACTGATCGTGCTGGGCGCGGCCGTCTCGCTGCCGATCGTCTTTCAGCCGGAGCTGCGGCGCGCGCTCGAGCAATTGGGCCGCGGCGGCTTTTTCCGCTCGCACGACGGCGACGTACTCGCGGCGGCGCGCGGCGACGACAAAGTAATGGCGACGCTGGCGAAAGCGGCATTTCTGCTCTCGCGTAACAAATACGGCGGACTGATCGTCATCGAGCAGCAAACCGGCCTCAAAGAGTTCGCCGAGAGCGGAACGCGGTTGGACGCAGTGCTCTCCGCCGAGTTGCTGCTCTCGATCTTCGTGCCGCGATCGCCGCTGCACGACGGCGCGGCGATCGTGCGCGAGAATCAGATCGAAGCCGCGGGCTGCTTCTTGCCGCTCGCGGAGCAGTCGCTTGCGGAACGGCGCGTCGGCACGCGCCATCGGGCGGCGCTCGGCGTTTCGGAACAAACCGATGCGGTGGTGATCGTCGTTTCGGAAGAAACCGGCGCGATCTCCGTGGCGCGCGAAGGGAAACTCACGCGCCCGATCGAGGAAGAGACGCGCTTGTTCCGCTTCTTGCTCGCCTCGACGCGCATGCGCCGCGATCCGCGCGCGATCCGCAACGACCTGGTCACGCATCTGCGCGCGCGGCTCTCGCCGCCGAACCGGCAGCGTCCCGAACCCCCGAAAGCCGAGCAGCTGTGATGCTGCAGATATCGATCCGCCGTAATTTCCCGGTGAAAGCGCTTTCTGTTTTTCTGGCGATCGTCGGCTGGGCCTATTTCCGCTTCGCCAACGACCCGATTATCACGGCGCGCTTCGATCAGCAGCTGAGCGTTCCCATTACGGCTGCGAATTTGCAGCCGGGTTACATCGCGCGTTTCACCGAGAAGACCGCCGCCATAACGATCGAACCCAAGCGCGGCGAGCCTGCCGTTCGGCCGGACGAAGTCAAAGCCGTGCTGGATCTCGGAAAATTCGGTCCCGGTATTTACAACGTGCCCGTGCAGCTCGTGGCCCCGAGCGTCGTCGTGCAGAAGCTGACGCCCGCTACGGTGACGCTGACGGTTGAGAAAATCGATCAACGGACGTTCCCCGTGGCGATGTATTACGGCGGCCAAGCCAACGTCGTGGTCGCGCACTCCACAATCACGCCGTCCGGCGTGACGGTCCGAGGTCCGACCGACGAGCTCGCGCAAGTGGCGACGGTGCGCATCGACATGCCGCTAGGCGGTTCCCAGAACTCGCTGGACGCGATGATCCGTCCGCTGGCGGTGAACTCGGCCGGCGAAGAAATTCCGGACGTGCAGGTGGTGCCCAACCTCGTGCGCGTACAGGCGCAATTCTTGCCGGCTACGGGCGCCGCGCCGGCCGCAACGCACTCGCCGTAACTCCGCCGCCATCCCGGGAGCAGTCATGTCATCCACTCCAACGCGCATCTTCGGAACCGACGGCGTACGCGGCGTCGCGAACGAACAGCTTACGCCGGAACTCGCGTTCGCGATCGGACGCGCCGGCGCGAGCGTCTTGTCGAAAAGCAGCGACCGGCACAGGCCGATCGTCGTCGGCCGCGACACGCGCCTTTCCGGAACCATGCTGGAAGGCGCCATTGTGGCGGGCATCACATCGGTCGGGCGCGATGCGGTAAGCGTCGGAATCGTGCCGACACCGGCGGTCGCAACGATCGTCGTGCGCACCGGCGCGGCTGCGGGCGTCATGATTAGCGCGTCGCACAACCCGATTGCCGACAACGGCATCAAGTTCTTCGGGCCCGACGGTTTCAAACTGTCGGACGCGATCGAAGACGAGATCGAAGCGTCGATCGGACATGCAGATCTTCCACGGCCGACGGGCTCGGAGATCGGCGTTGCAAGCCTCGCACAAAATCTCGGCAAACATTACTACGAGGAACTCTATGCGGGCGCCGCCGATCTCACGGGAGTGACCGTGGTCGTGGACGGGGCGTTCGGCGCTGCATACGCCTACGCGCCGTACGCGCTGCGCAAGCTCGGCGCAACCGTGCACGAATTGCATTGCGAAGCCGACGGCTCGCGCATCAACGTGCAGTGCGGCGCAACCGATTTGCGTCCGTTGCAGGCCCGCGTGCGTGAATTGATCGCCGCCGGCGAGAAGCGCGTGGTGGGCGTCGCGTTCGACGGCGATGCGGATCGCGCGCTCTTCGTCGATGAAGAAGGTCATGCGCTCAGCGGCGATCATGTGATGCTGGTGCTCGCGCGGGACTTGCACGCGCGCGGCGAGCTGCGGGGCAACGCGCTTGTCGCGACGGTGATGAGCAATATCGGATTAGAGAAAGCGCTCGCCTCGAGCGGCATCGCGCTGTTGCGCGCGCCGGTCGGCGATCGCTACGTGCTCGAGCAGATGCGGGAAGGCGGCTACGTGCTCGGCGGCGAGCAATCGGGCCACATCATCAACCTGCTCAATAATACGACGGGCGACGGGCCGATGACGGCGGTCGCGCTGTTCAGTACGATGGTGCGCAGCGGCAAGACGCTGCACGAGCTGGCGGCCGATCTCACGGTGTATCCGCAAGTGCTCGTCAACGTGCGCACGCCGCGCAAAGACGTTCTGCAATCGCCGGAGATCCGTTCCGCCGTCGAGGAAGCCGAACGGAACTTAACCGGAAATGGACGATTGCTGATACGTCCGTCGGGTACCGAGCCGCTCATCCGTGTTATGGTCGAAGGCGACAATCAGCAGCGGATCGAGGCACTGGCCAACGACCTTGCTGAACGGATCCGGCAGGCAGCTACAGTTTCGTAGAAGCCCGCCGATAACGGTTTAGACCGCCGTCTTGGGCGACCCGGGATCCCGGAAGGGATATTTGGCCTGGGGAGTAATCCAAGGGGGCAAGCGCCGCGGGCTATCAGCCGGGCGCTACCTAACCTGCCAAAGATCACTGAGTCCCGGAAAAACCGGGAGCGGGGGATATACCGGTAGGGGTGAATGGGCCGGTCCGGCCCTAGGGCGATCTTTCACGTCCGAACCCGTCAACTAACCCCGCAAGTGTTTTGAAAGAGGAGCAGTTTTTGCGTTATCTTTTAGCCACTGGGGCGTTAGCGTTTTTGCTAGCGGGGTCGAGTGCTTTTGCGCTGGCCGACCCTGCCGCCAATTCCCCGCAGACCGCCGCGCAGTCCACGCCCGTCACCGTGACGGCTCCGGCTGCGACCCGGGCCGACGCCGCTTCGACGGTTGAGAGCCCCGACGTGGCGGAGTGGACTGCCCAACTGATTCGTGAGGAGAACGCGCCGCACAAGGCCGTTGCCGCGCACGAAACGCATGGATTGGGCAGATTCGCGAGCCGGATTCTCTCGCGCACCACGACCATCGCCAAGAACCTCACCCGCGACGCGCTGCGCTTCCTCGGAACGCCGTACGTCTTCGGCGGCACCAGCACCACGGGCTTCGATTGCTCGGGCTACGTGCAACACGTTTTCGCGATGTTGGGTGTGAGCATTCCGCGCACGGCCGACGCGCAGTACTACGCCGGCAGCCGCATCAAAGGCGGCATGAAGACGGGCGACTTGGTGTTCTTCCAAACCTACGAACCGGGGCCGTCGCACGTCGGCATCTACTTGGGCAAGGGCAGATTCGTCCATGCCAGCTCCCACGGCGTAATGGTGAGCAGCCTTTCCGATTCTTACTGGCAGGCGCGCTACATCGGCGCGAAACGCGTCCTCGCTTCGCGTTAGCCGCCATTACTCAGAACGACCGCGCGGCTGACGAACAGCGCCGCGCCGCCCTCGGATACATCATTTGGCCGGCCGCACTCTACGAACGGTACGTAGAGCGCGAGCCGGCTTCGTCTTGGTACCGCCAGCAAATCCGTCAGGCGGCGCGCTTCGGCGCGGTGTTCTCGGTGCTCGGTTTTGCGGCGCTCGCGTGGCCGCTGATTTTTTCGTTGATCGCCGCGAATCTTACGGCGACGCTTGCGATTTACTCGATCGCCTTCGTCCTCGATTGTGCGCTTTTCGTTGTATGGCTGCGGCGCGCGCTGCGCTATAGTAAGCGTGCGGCGCGCGGCGAGACGTTCGCATTGGAACCACTGCGGCTGCCCCGCACAAGGAGTGTTGCGGCCAAGCACTAATCATCGTTCGCCGCCTGCGGCAACGCAACGATGGGGTGTAGCCAAGCGGTAAGGCAGCGGATAGCGACCAGGACGGGAGCATGCCCGCGCGCACAGGATGTGCGGTAGCGCGGGCCTTTGACGTGGAAAAGTCCGCGACGAAGAACAGTGGGGTGTAGCCAAGCGGTAAGGCAGCGGACTTTGACTCCGCCATGCGTTGGTTCGAATCCAGCCACCCCAGCCATCGAAACGGCCTGCGCGATTCGCGCGGGCCGTTTGCGCTCGTGATGGCAGAGATTTGACCCGAATAGAGATAAGCTATGAGCGTGAGTGCTAATGTGTTGCATGTTACCAATGGGGATTCGGTGCTCTATTCGTGGCGTAAGGGCGGGCTTGCGGGGACGCATGTCGCGTGGAAAGATGTGCTGCACGAAGGGCCGGTGCCGGCGGGGAGTCTTGAAGAAACGAGTAGAGTGAGGGCGGCGTATTTGGCCGCCCGCGGCTACGGCAACCCCATCAAAATCAATCGGGATTTTGAGAAGCGCGACGCGCTTGTCCGGCGGGCGCGGGAGTTTGAAGAGATCGTGCTGTGGTTCGAACACGATCTGTACGATCAGTTGCAAGTGCTGCAGATTTTAGCGGCGTTCGACGAGATGGAATTGGGCCCCGGCAGCGTGCAGATCGTGCAGTCGGATCAGTATCTCGGAATGTTGAGTCCCGATGAACTGATGGCGTTGTATCCCAAGCGCAAGTTCGTCACTGCGGCCTGCGCGCGCGGGGCGAAACAAGCTTGGGATGCGTTTGTCGCGCATTCGCCCGATGCGCTCGCGCAAGCGGCGCGCGAACAGTATACCGGATTGCCGTTCATGCGCGATGCGCTGCAGCGGTTGTGCGAGGAGTATCCGGCAGCGGATAGCGGACTCTCACGAACCGAAAAACAGATCGTGGAAGCGTGCGCGCAAGGCGCGCGACGCAAAGAAGATCTGTTCCGCAAGTCGCAAGCGCGAGAAGAAGCCTCGTTTCTGGGCGATGCGCCCTGCGCGGCGATCGTCGACGATCTGAGCGCGGAACCGGCGCCGCTTCTCTCTGCGCTCGACCAAGGGTACGAATTAACGGTCCTGGGACGCCGCGTCCTCGCAGGCGATGCCGATTGGCTGGAGCACGCGCCGCCGGATCGCTGGGTGGGCGGCGTGCATATCACCTCGCAGCAGGAGTGGCGATGGGACGAGCAGACGCGAGCATTTGCGACAAAAGCACAAGGTGGGGCCGGAGCGGAACGCTAATTCCCCGCGCATGTCGCACGATGCTTTGACAGTAGACATTAAATCCGAGCACGATGGAGACGCAATCGTCTATCGCTTGCGCGGAAGTCTGGATCTCGCGACGGCGCCCTCGCTTCGCGCGGCGCTGATCGAAGCGGCGAACGAAGGAAAACACGAGATCATCGTGGATCTCTCGCAGCTCGAATTTCTCGATTCAACGGGCCTTGGCGCGCTGATTGGCGCGCATCGCCGCGCTTTGGAAAACGGCGGCCGCGTGCGGCTGATCGTAAACGAAGGCGCCATTCAGCGCCTCTTGACGATCACGGGACTCATGCGAATCTTCGCGGTTTATAGTACGCTGGACGCGGCGCTGAGCGATCGCGACCGGCTCATCGCCTCGCTGTAATTTTCGTACGCCTCGTCTATAAGCTCGATGACGTGCATGACGCGCATCGGGCTTTCGCGTTCCTTTAGGTAAGCAGCGACCTGCATCGCGCAGCCGGGATTGGCCGTCGCGACGATCTCTGCTTGCGTTGCTGCGGCATTTTCCGCTTTGCGCGTCCCGAGCCGGCGTGACATCTCCGGCTGCGTGAGATTGTAAATTCCGGCACTGCCGCAGCAGACGGAGCTCTCGTCCATTTCGCGCAAGGTTAGGCCGGGGATGCTGCGCAGCAGGCGGCGGGGCGCTTCGGTGATGCGCTGCGCGTGCGCGAGATGACACGGATCCTGATAGGTTACGGTCGCGTCTACCGCGCCGATCGCGCGGTTCAATCCAATGTCATCCAAGAATTCGAGCACGTCGCGCACGCGCGCCGAAAAGGCGGAAGCGCGATCGCTCCACGCGGGATCGTCTTTGAGCAAATGCCCGTACTCTTTGAGTGCCGCGCCGCATCCCGCCGCGTTGATCAAATAGAAATCCGCGCCCGAATCTTCGAATGCTGCGATATTGCGCTTTGCGAGCTCCCGGCCGAACTCCATATCGCCCGCGTGCACGGCGATCGCGCCGCAGCAGCCTTGCGCCGATGGAAGAAGAACCGTACAGCCGTTTTTTTGCAAAACGCGCACGGTGGCTTCGTTGACGTGCGCGAACGCCACATGCATAACGCAACCCGCGTGGAGCAGGACGGTATGCGTCGCGTCCGGGGTTTCGAGGCGCTGATCGAGCGGCACAAAAAACCGTTGCGAGATGCGCGGCGCGAGTGACTCGGCATGCTCGAGATTCAACATACGCAAGACCCCGGACGCGCGCACCGCGCGCTGCAGTCCGCTGCGCTGGTAGAGGCGCATGAAGCTCGCGGCGCCGCGCATGAGACCCAGATTGCCGAATAGGACGCGAAGTACGAACCACCGTGAGAAACGTGCGAGCGGGCTGCGCTGCGGCTCCCGCGCCGTTTCGATCTGCGCGCGCGCTTCCTCGACGAGCTCGCCGTATTTCACCCCGCTCGGACACACCGCAGCGCACGCGCGGCAATCGAGACACTCGGACATTTGATGCACAAACCCGGGCGAGAGTAGATCCAGGCGCTCTTCCGCCACCGCCTTGATGAGGCTGATGCGTCCGCGCGGTCCGGACGTCTCGGTCATCGTTTCCAGGTAGGTCGGGCAAGTGGGCAAGCAGAGGCCGCAACGCACGCATTTGTTATAAACTGAGGCCTCGAACATGCAAACAGTCGTTCGACACGCGTGCGCGCTTCGCATTTTGCGGGTGAACCGCGGCCGCTTTGAGAAGAGTGGAAGCGTCGAATGAATTTCATGCGTGGGGACTCCTCCCCGATGGTGCACATCAGCGTCGCCTCGCCGGCCGGCGCGTATACGGTCGGCAACGCGTCGTTCTTCCGGTTTATCGTGCGCCTCGCCGAAGCCGGTCTGCCGGTGCAAGCCGACGATCGTGAAGCGCTTGAAATGCTGGCCGCTATTCCGCATGCATTTTTTGACGACGAGGATCCGGCCTGGGGCCGCGGCTGGCGCATCATTCCGCCTGCGTCGCTCGACGATTGGCCCGTGCTCGAATCGACGCCGCAGCGCGTGCGCGCGGCTTTCGAAACGGCGCGCCGCATATTGTGGGAAAATGCTTCGCCCGTGGGCGTGAGCGCCCGCGAAATCGTCGCCATCGAAAGCGAACTCGACGAGGTGTTCCACGTTCTGCAGCGCGCGGAAGACGCCGGCGTGCCCGTCAACATTTCATACGTGCTTTAAGCATAAAATGAAAGACCGGCCGTTACGGCCGGTCTTTCGTCTTGCTCGCTGTCCAAGGATTCGGGAGTGCGCCCTTCCATGTGTGCGCGTTCTGTCCGTAGAGCATTTATGCCCACGGAGCGCGCAGACACACGTTGCACGCCCCCGCTCGTCCGGTGACTAGGCCAGCCCGTTCCGTATCGCGTGCACCGCAGCTTGCGAGCGCGCGGTGAAATGCAGTTTCGAGAAAATGCGGCTTACGTGGTTCTTGACGGTTTTCTCGGAAAGAACCAAGCGTTGGCCGATATCGCGGTTGGAAAGTCCCTGCGCGATCAAGCGAATGATGTCGGTTTCGCGCGGTGAAAGCTGATTTGCATACGGCAATTGCGCCGGTAGGCGCCGGCGGAGAAGCATGCCGGCTACGCGCGGGTCTACGTATGTCGATCCCGCCGCGATCGTGCGGATCGCGGAGAGCAATTCCGAAGGCGAGCAATCTTTTAAGATGTACCCGTCCGCTCCGGATAACAGGAAGCGGTTCATCAATTCCGGCCGTGCCTGCATCGAAAGGACGCAGATCTTCGCGTCCGGCTGTACTGCGCGCACGCTCTGCAAAAGCGCCTCGCAATCGTCGACGTCTACGTCGATGAGAATCACATCGGGCGCGGCGGCCGCGAGCGCGTCTTCCTCGTACAGCGTGGCGCAGCCCGCGACGGCGATCCCTGGGGATGCGGAAAGCGCCTGTGCGATCGCTTTTGCAAACAGAAGATGATGCTCGACGATGTACAACCGTAAAGTGTCAATGGATATCGCCATGTAGCAGCCCCTATCGAAGTATCGCGCCGTCTGGTAAGAGAGGCGCACACTCAGTATCCACAGGCGGCGGGGTGCGAGACAATGCGAAACTGTACGATTTGCGCTCCGCAAATCTTAAGAAATTCAGCTCTTCCCGGAACCTTCGCATTCCGCGGCGCGCGTTCGAAACTAGGGGTAATTTCGGACGCGCGCCGGCCGGAATTGCAGCGGTGTGCTGCGTCCATCAGTATACGGCTTTCGCAGTCCACGCCGTGAGGAGAATAACGCCTAGTGCATTGGGCTCTCTAGGAAACGAACAGCAGCGCCGCGATCAGCGCCGGAACCGTCACGACGGCGCCGATGCAGAAGAACCGAAGCGGCGTTATCTCGACACCCGCTCGCCTGATTGTCAGGAGCCATAACAGCGTCGCAAGCGAGCCGGTGACGGAGAAATTTGGGCCGAGATCGACGGCAACCAAGGCTGCGTGCGCTACGTGCGGCGCGACGTTTGGGGCAGCGATCGAGTAGCGCGCAATAACGCCGACGGGCAAGTTATTCAAAAGATTATCCGCGAGCGCGACCGCGCCGCCGGCCAGGAGCTTGCCGGGCATCGATGCCAACTGCGAGGCATAGCGGAAGAAGTCGCGCGCGAGATTGAGGATGCCGCTGCGGTCCAGCGCGGCCACAATGACGAACAGCGCGGCCACTAGCGGAATGATGCTCCACGGGCCTTCGCGCAACACGGCGCGCGCGCAGTCCCAATCGGCAAGCGCCATCAAGAGCAGCGAGACGCCGCCGGTGAGAAAGGCCGTCCGCCCGACGGGCCAGCCGAACGCCGCGGCGGTTACGAGAAGTGCGGCGGAAATCGCAACCAGTAACCCGGCTAAGCGCCCTCGGCCAGAAAGCGGCAGTGGGGGATTTCCCGCTTCGTGCGGGCGCCGAAGGTCGCGCCGGAAGAGTCCGAAGAGCAGCACGTACGTTACCGCGATCGCGGCCAGGGCGGAGAGTCCGAAGGCCACGAACCAGGGGCCGAGCGTGGGCAGGACCCGGAAGAGCACCAAATTCGCCGGATTGGCGATTGGTAGGACGTAGCTCGCGGCGTTGGCTACCAGTGCGCAGGCCACCAGGAACGGCAGCGGCGCGATCTTCGTGCGCTGCACGGCGGCGAGCACGGCCGGCGTGAGCAGCAAGATTGTACCGTCGTTCGAGAGCAGCGCCGTAACGGCGATGCCGGACGCATAGACGCCGGCAAACAGCAGCCCCGTCGAGCCTCGAGCCGCGGGCACGATCCGGCCGGCGAGCCAGTCGAATACGCCCTCGAAACGCGCCAGCTCCGAGAGCGCCAGCATGCCGGCCAAAAACAGGTACACGTCCAGGCCGTCCCAAGCCGCCGCGCCTGCCGCGCTAAGCGGCACTAAGCGCGCGACGACGAGCAACGCAGCACCAATCGCTGCGGAGCACCATTCCGGCAAACCGCGCGGACGCACGAGGATAGCGGCGATCGTCGCTGCGCCGATCGCCCAGATCGCAAACTGACTTGCCGGGGGCACGAGGGCTAGTACACCAAGGTTTCCACAGCCTCCCTCACCAAATCTAACATCCACAAACAGTAATTTGGTGCGGTGGGCGGGAAATGTGGAAAAGCGGCGGAGCGCCTTGGACGCCGCCCACCGCACCAAATTACAACCACTCCCGAAAATAGAGCCGGTGCCGTGCGCGTCGGTGTGCACGCCGGGGAATGCTCGGCGCTGGGGTTAATGAGGCGGTGGGATGAGCAGTTACATACCGGCGGATCCGACGATTGCGGAGTTTGCGGCGTACCTGAGATTGGAGCGCGGGCAATCGGCGCGGACCAGCGAGGAATACGCGCGCGACGTCGAGTTGTTTGGCGGATTTTTGGAGCCGGGGCATCCCAAGACCGCGGCGTTTCTGAAACTCAAGGACGTGACCGCTTCGGATGTCCGGCGGTTCATTATGGAGCTCATGGGCCCGCGCAAATATACGGCTACGTCGGTGCGCCGGAAAATTGCGGCGCTGCGGTCCTATTACGCGCTCCAGAAACGCGAAGGGCGCCGGGCCGACAATCCGGCTGCGGACGTGCCGCCGCCGAAGGCGCCCAAGCGGCTGCCCCAGGTCATGTCCGAGCCCGAGGTGGCGCGTCTGCTCAAAACGCGGCGTAGCGGCAAGACCGAGGTGCAGCGGCTGCGCGATATCGCCATGATGGAGCTGCTGTATGCCAGCGGAATCCGCCGCGCGGAGCTCGTCGGGCTGAATTTGAGCGACATCGATCTGGAGCGGCGGGTCATGCGAGTCATCGGCAAAGGCAATAAGCAGCGGACGGTGTTTTTGAACCAGGCGGCGGCGGATGCGATTCGCGCCTATTTGGGATTGCGGCCGCGTACGCCCGACGAGGCGCTGTTTCTAAGTAAGCGCAAAACGCGGCTCTCACACCGGCAGGCGTGGGTCGTGTTCCGGGAGTTCGCCGAGCTCAGCGGGCTCACCAAACACGTGACGCCGCACGTCATGCGACACTCATTCGCGACGCATTTGCTCGAGAACGGCGCGGACATCGTGACGATCAAAGAGCTGCTCGGCCACGAATCGCTATCGACGACGCAGATTTACACGAACGTCTCGCTCGAACACATGCGGCGCAGTTACGAAGAGGCGCACCCGCGCGATCGCGACCAGGAGCGCTAATGGCTAGCCGCGAGCACGCCAAGCCCCCGGCGCCCGCATCGCCGGAATTGCAGCGCGCGATGGAGCAGTCCGAAACGGTGCGTCTGGCGGATACGGTAGCGGCGATCGCGCATGGCGCCATAGGGCAGCGGCGCGCGGATCACATCACACCCTACATCGATCATCCCCGGCGGGCCGCAACGCTGATCGTGCAATGGAACGAAGCCGGCATCATCGATCTCGACGCGGAGGCACTCGAGCGCTGCACCGCGGGCGCGCTATTGCACGACGTGCTCGAAGATACCAAATTGCCGCGCTCGGAGCTTCGCGCGCAGTTCCCGGACGACAAACAATTGTTGGCGCTCGTCGAGCGCATGACGGAACCGCCCGGGGACCCAGATGCACCCGAGTACTACCGTTCGATCGGCACGGATCGGGAGACGACGATCGTGAAATGCGCGGACCGCTGCGCAAACCTTGAGGACGTCATCAAAGACGTCAAGCGCGGCGAATCCGTAGATCGCTGGCGGCGTTACGTGCAGAAAACGAAACGCGACGTTCTTCCGCTGCTGCGAGAGAAGTCGCTGCGCGAGCAACTGGAATCGCGCGTCGAGGAGATCGAAACGGCGCTTCGAACGGCAGCACGGTGAAGCGGTCTATTCTTCTTCTGTTTTGTTTTGCGCTTGCGGCATGCGCCGGCCCCGCGCCGGTCATGCGTCAAACCGGCGTCATGCCGCCGGGCGGCACGATCGTCGTGCGAAACATCCAGGGCGACATCAACGCCTACGCGCCCGAGCGCGGGCAACCCAAAGACACCTACACCGTTGAAGCGTACGCAGCAAGCGCAAGTCCCCCGCCGGCACAGATTTCCAGAACCGGCTTGCTGGTGAATGCGCGTTCGGTGGTGCCCGGCGTGCGGTATTTGGTGCGCGGGCCCAAAGGCGGCGCGATGACGCTCGACACGCAGCGCGGCTCCATCATGGTCGCGGATTTCGAAGGCGTCGTCAACGCGCGCGTGGGCCGGGGCGACATCAAAATGCTCATTCCGGAATACGGCAGCGCGTCGATAGGAACGGGAAACATCAGCGTTATTTTTGCAAGTACCGATTGGCCGGGCACGCTGCACTTCACGGCGGAGAACGGCAACGTCGAGCTGTACGTCAACGAGAACGCGAAGGCGCACGTGCACTTGCACACCGATGACGGCACGGTGTACAGCGATTTTCCGCTCAAGGGAACGTCGAAAGGCAACGCCGAGACGATCGATAGCGTCATCAACGGCGGCGCGTCGCGCTCGATCGACGTCGAAGTCAAAACCGGCTCGGTACGCTTGATGCAGCTCAAGCCGCAGATCTAAGCTGTGCCCGGCGGTTACTGCCGCGGGTTGAAAAATGAATTGATCACGTTCCCGATGTTGCTCGAACCGCCCGCTTGCGCGGCGCCTTCGAGTTGCGGCTCGTGGTATGTCATGGATTGAATGCCGACACGTCCGGGGCCGTAGAACCGGTTGAGCGTGAGCGCCGCGCCGCCGACGAATGCGCCGAGTGCGCCCATCAAGCCGCCGCCGCCCGACTGCAACACGGAAACCGTGTCCATGCGCACGTTCGCGTCTTTCCAAAGCCACCCGCCCGGCTCGACGTCGAGCATCTCGCCCGGTCCGAGCGTTTTCTCGAAGACGTTTCCGTAGCCGTGCAGCAGCACGAGTCCTTCGGAATTCGTTCCGGTGAAACGGTCGATGAACAGGCCTGTGCGCGCGAAAAGAACGTTTGCCAAACCTTGCTGCCAGTAAAAATTATAATCCACGTTTGCGGTTGCGAGCAGAAATTGATGCTCGCGCACGTCCACCGCTTGTCCAGGCTGCAATCGCAGCGCGACGATCTGTCCGGGCGCTTCGCGCGAAAACGACACGTTGCCGGGACCTCGCGCCGTCGAAATAAAGATTTGCAAGCCTGCGAAGAAACGTTTTGCCGCGTTCTGAATGCTCATGAACCCGAGCGTCACATCGGGTTGCTTCCAAAGCAGAATGTGGTGCTCGAAATAGACGTTCAGCTGGCGCCCGAGCTCCACGTCTACAACCGGGACGAGCTCGCCCTCGACGCGGATCGTCATGTCGCCCAGCGTGATGGGTTCCTTAGGATTGTCGATCTCGGGCTGCGGCTCGGTGTAGCTGCCCACAGTGGTTTGTTGGCCGGCGGCCGCGCCGCAATTCGGACAGAACCGCGCCCGGTCCGGCAGAGCGGCTTGGCAAGACGGACAGTTCATGCCCGTAGCGTAGTCGAAGACCCGCTTCATGTCAAAAATTGCGGTAACCGGTTCGAACGGCACGATCGGCTCGCTCCTGTGCGCTGGACTCGCCCGGGACCACCAGGTTGTAAAAATCGATTTGCGCGATGCGGACGTGAACGCCGACGTGCGCGATATCGACGCGCTTACGCGCGCCTTTGAAGGATGCGAAACGGTCATTCATCTCGCGGGCGTCGTAGCAGTAGACGCGGATTGGGAGAGCACGTACGGCACGAATATCGGCGGAACGTATAACGCTTTCGAAGCCGCGCGCCGCTGCGGCGTAAAACGGATCGTGTTCGCGAGCTCCAATCACTGCATCGGAATGCACGAAGTCATGGCCGCGCCCGGCATCTACGAAGTGGGGGCCGGCGTGGTGATCGACACGCAGCAGCCGTACCGGCCCGACGGCCTATACGGTGTGTGGAAGGCGTTCGGCGAAACACTCGGGCGCTATTACAGCGATAAGTACGGCATGCAGGTCGCGTGCGTGCGCATCGGGTCCATTACGGAAGCCGACGATCCGAAAGATCCCAGCGTGCGCGAGTCCAGCGGCTGGCTCGGATTGACCGACGAGCAGAAGTTCAAACGCTACGCGGCGACGTGGATGTCGCAGCGCGATTTCGAGCGCCTGGTGCGCGCGATTCTTTCGCGCGACGTGCCCTTTGCCGTCGTGTATGGCGTGGGCGATAATCTTACGCGGTTCTGGGATTTGGAGCCGGGCCGCGCGATCTATGGGTTTTGGCCGCGCGACGGCGTGCGTGATTAGCGCCGCTGGCGCAGCGATTCCTTGGCTTTGATGATGCGCACCATCGAGTCGTTGTAGGGCGTCGGTACGCCCGCGCGCCGGCCGGCGGCGCAGACCGCGCCGTTGATGTGATCGATCTCGCTCGGATGTCCGGATTCCAGATCGAAAGCCATCGAGCTTTTGCTGTCCGCGCCGAGCGCGATCACTTCCGTCACGTATTGCCAAGGATTGGCGAACGGAAGATTGATCTTGAGTGACGAGGCCACTTCTGCCGCTTCTTCAGCCAGCGCTTCGGCCAGGCGCGCCGCGTTCGGATCGGTCAAAATATCTCCGGCGTTGCAGTCCAAAATCGCGCTCACCGCATTAATCGCGGCGTTGGCGACCAGCTTGCCCCACAGGTGCGGACGGATATCGTACACGACCGCCGCGCGCATGCCGCTTTGCGTAAGGAGTTCGGCGACGCTGCGCGAGGTGGCAGGCGATGCACCTCCCGACCCGATGATCGTGTTGCCTTCTTCCGAACTGCGAACCCGGCCGGCGGATACGGTGAGCGAGGACTCAGTCGTGATGCCGAGCACGACGGGAACCGCGCCCCCGAGCGCCGTTTTAATTGCGTCCTCGTTGCCGACGCCGTTCTGCAGTGAAACGATGGGCGTCGAGGGACTCAGCTCACCCGCGAAGGGCCGGAGCGCGCGCAGCGTATCGACGGCCTTCACAAACAGAAAGACGATGTTCGATCCGAAGAGATCGCGCGATCGCGAGCCCATGCGCACGGGCCGGGGCGGGGCATCGTTCACCGAGAGCCCCCCGGCACGTTCGATGCCCTGCAGCACGTCCGGATTGCGGTCCAGCATGGTTACTTCGCACTGGCCGGCCAAATGATAGCCGAACAGCGTGCCCATGGCGCCGGAGCCGATAATGCCCACCCGCATCTTGCTCTGATCCATTAGAACTGCAACTGCAATCCAAAAACCGAGCGGCGGTCCGATCTCGTCGCATCGCGCTCACCGAAGAACAGCTTGGCCCACTGCGCGATGTTGACGTTGCCGTACAGATCGAACGTAGGACGCCGTAGATTATAGATACGCGCTTCGGCTCCAAGAAGGCCCGGATTGTACGAACCCAGCACGCCGATCTGCGAGTACAGCACGCCGCCGCCCACCCGCGCGACGCTTCCGAAGTTTTTGAAGCCCATGGCGTTGTACGTGCTCTTGGCGCCGATGTCGTTGATGCCGACCATGGCGCTGAAGCTGCCGTGCGGCAAAACCAGCGCATTGATATCGGCTTGCGGTCCGCGGTCTTGCGTGAGCAACGGATTGGGTCCCGCAACGGTCTGCGCGCTCAAGTAGCCGATACGTGCTTGTACTTGCACCAGATTGCTCGCCAGATGGGCGAGGCCGCCTTTGAGCTGACTCGCGCCGCCCGGCGACGGCGTTTGCGTGCCCGGTGCCAGCGTGGGCGCCGCGGCTGCCGGCACGGGATAAGGTGTGGCGCCGGCGTCGACGCCGTAAACGCGGCTCTTTCCGCCCAGCGTGCCTAAAAGCGAGTCGGCCTTCTGCATCGTCGCATCCAAATTGGCAACGGTGTCACGCAGCTGCACTTGCGTTTGCGGATTGCCGGTAATCGAGCGCAGATCGCCGGTCAGGCCGGCGACGTTCTGCGTGAGATCGCGCACGTTTGATGTCGTCGCGATCAGGTTGTTCTTCAGGCGCGGATCGCCGGCAAGGCTCTGCAGCGAATCCATCGACTTGTTGAGCGCGACCGCCGTCCGATCGAGCGACGTGAGCATGCTGTCGATCTTATACTGGTTGCGGCTGAGCGTGTTGTTCAGGGTCGAGGTCATGCTCACGATGTTGTTGCCCGCGCT
This sequence comes from Vulcanimicrobiia bacterium, assembly GCA_025934645.1. Taxonomy (GTDB): domain Bacteria; phylum Vulcanimicrobiota; class Vulcanimicrobiia; order Vulcanimicrobiales; family Vulcanimicrobiaceae; genus JAICWY01. The sequence goes on along the minus strand of JAICWY010000004.1, from coordinate 24,406 downwards.
CTGCATCGTGGTGTCGAGCGTGCCTGATAGATCCGCGACCGTTCCTCTGAGCTGCGTCGTCATGGTATCGACGTTCTCGAGCGCGGTTTGCAGCGTGTTGAGCAGCTTGGGCTCGCGATCTTCGAGCGTGGCCAGCATCGAATCCAGACGCCGGACTTCACCTTGACCTTGCTGCAGCAGGTCCGCAATCGACGGACTGGCAGCGCCGATCGGCTGCTGATCGATTGGCATCACCTTTTTCGGCAGCAGCGCTTCCTCGGGCAACGGCGTTGCCGTATAGCCGACCGGCAGCGGTCTTGGCACCGGCGGCACCACAACCATGTTCGGCGTTCCGGTTAGCGGCGCTTGAATCAGGAACTTGGAATTCTTCGGAATGCCGATGTTGTTTTGGATCGCGAGAATAACATCTACGCTGTTGTCCGGCAGCAGCTGCACCTGGTCGACGGTGCCGACGGTGACGCCGCTGAAAAAGACTTGCGCGCCCGTGGGCAAGCCGGCTGCCGAGGCGAAATGCACGCCGATGCGGTAACCGCTGTGGCGCGTTCCGAAATCCGTGATCACGTAGAAAATGCCGAAGAGCAGCACTAAGGCCACTACGGCAAACAGACCCAGCTGCGCTTGTCTGGACATCGCCTCCTTATTCCCTTATCCCGCTCGTTTGCCCGCTCACAGGGGGATCGGCCCCACCTCGGAACCCTGCAAGAACTGCTGCACGATCGGATTCATCGAACGCTGCACCTCTTCTACCGTTCCGTATTCGATGACGGCGCCCTCGAAAAGCATGGCGACATAGTCCGCCATCATATAAATCGATTGCAGGTCGTGCGAGATCACGACGGCGGTCGCACTGAGCTGCTGGCGCAGCCGCTTGATCGTGTCGGTAAGCAGATGCGTGACGATCGGATCAAGGCCCGTCGTCGGTTCATCGTAAAGCACCAGGTCCGGGTTCGTGACCACGGCGCGCGCGAAGCCGGCTCGTTTGAGCATGCCGCCCGAGAGCTCGCTGGGCATATTGTCGTACGTGTGCGCGAGCCCGACTGAGTCCAGCGTATGCACCACGATCTCTCGAATCTCGTCTTCGCTCAGCGAAGTGTGCTCGCGCAGCGGGAGGGAGATGTTGTCGCCCACCGTCATGCTGTCGAAGAGCGCCGCGAACTGGAATGCGAAGCCGATCTTCGTGCGCATCTCGATGAGCTCGCTCTCGCGCATGTGGCAGATGTCGTGGCCGCGCACGTACACGTGACCGACATCCGGTTTGCGTAAGCCGTCGAGCAGGCGCAGAATCGTCGATTTACCCGCGCCGGACATACCGATGATGCAGGTGATCGCTCCCTCCACCACATCCAAGCTGCACTTCTTGAGCACGACGCGATCGCCGTAACTGAGCGTGACGTCGTCGAGGCGCGCGATGACATTGGCCATCAACCGCCTCCGTACAGGAAGTAAGACATGATGAAGTTCAGGATGAAGATCATGATGATGCAGATCACGACCGCGCTGGTGGTAGATTTGCCGACACCGGCGGCGCCGCCGCGCGTCGTGAGTCCTTGGTAGGATCCGACGAGCGCGATGATGATGCCGAAGATCACCGATTTGAAGAGGCCCTTCACCACGTCTTCAAAGCCGATGGTTTGGCGCGCGGACGACATGAAGTCGTCGTAGCTGATGTGCGCTTGCGCATGCGCGATCCACTGGCCGCCCATGACGCCGATCACATCGGCGAAGACGGTGAGCAGCGGCAGCATGATCATTAATGAGAGCATGCGCGGCACGACTAGAAAACGCACGGGTGCAAGGCCGAGCGACTGCAGCGCCTCGATCTGCTCGGTGACGACCATCGATCCCAGTTCCGCGGCAATCGCGGCGCAGACGCGCCCCGCGACGACGACGGCCGTGAGCATAGGGCCAAGTTCGCGCACGTTCGTGTACGAAACGATGCCGCCGACGAAACTGCCGAAACCGTACTGCACCGCTTGGACGGCGGATTCCAGCGAGAAGACCATGCCGGTGAACAGCGAGGTGAGCAAGACGATGATGAGCGACTGATAGCCCAGCAAGAAGCACTGGTTCACCGTTTCGGAGAACCGGATGCGCAGCCGGAAAATCGTCAGCGCGGCCTCGCCGCCCAGCGCCGTGACGCCGCCGATGTACTCGAAGAATGAATTAACTTTGCGGCCGACGCCCTCTAGGGCGCCCACGCTCGCGCGCTCGACCGCGGCCTCAATATTCGGGCCTTCAGATTCGCTGCGAACCGACACGATCCAAATCCTCGAGCACCGATTGCGTCGCTTCGATGCGTCTCACCGCGACGCCGCGTTCGGCCGTAAGATTGAACACGACTTGGTTGGCGTTTTCCAAACACTTGTCCACGTCGCGTAAATGTCCGCGTGCTTCGCGCTCGAAGCCGCTAAAATACCGGCGCACGGCTTGCAAATACGTATCGCGCGCCCGTTCGTCCGGTTCGCCCGCAGCCAGCGCCGTTTCGATCTGCTGCTGCGCCTGCTTCATTGCTTTATCGGTGATATAAAACGCCCCGACTTTGGCGACGAGCGCGCGCAGCGCGTCGTCAGCGGCGGGCATATGTTGCAGCCGGCAGCCCCAACGGCTCGAGCAAGGAGCGCTGCGCGGCCAGCAGCGTGCGGATTCCGCCCTCGGCCAGGCCCAGGAGCGAATCCAGTTCCGAGCGGCTGAACGGCGTGGCTTCGGCCGTGCCCTGCAGCTCGGTGAACTTTCCCGCATCGGTCATAAAGACGTTCATATCCACTTCGGCACGACTATCCTCGTCGTAGGCCAGATCCAGCAGCGGCATGCCGGCGACGATGCCGACGCTTGTCGCGGCTATCTGGCCCGTCAAAGGCCACTTGCGCGCGTCCTTCGGATCGAATGACCGCATGAGCGCGAGGGCCAACGCGACCCATGCGCCGGTTACCGCGGCGGTGCGCGTTCCGCCGTCGGCCTGCAGCACGTCGCAGTCGAGCCAGACGGTTCGCTCGCCGAGCTTCGCCATATCGGTGACGGCGCGCAGCGCGCGGCCGATGATGCGCTGAATTTCGTGCGTGCGTCCGCCCAAACGCCCCTTCGAGGCTTCCCGCTGCGTGCGCTCTTGTGTTGCGCGCGGCAGCATCGCGTATTCCGCCGTGACCCAGCCCGTCCCGCGCCCCTTCATCCATTGCGGAACGCGTTCTTCGAGGGTCGCGGCACAGAGCACGCGCGTATGGCCAACGCTGATCAGCACGCTGCCTTCAGCGTATTTGAGATAGTTGGGTTCAAGGTGTACGGGCCGCAGCTCGTCGGGACGCCGTCCGTCGCTTCGTGTCATCGCCGCCCAGGGTTAGCCATGCCGCGCAAAGACACCCGCCACCGTCAATCTCGATCGGTACGAACGGGCCCGCACTCTGCCTCGTAATACGTGTCGCGCAGATTGCCCAACTGCATATCGCGCGCGACCGGTTTGCCGTCGCCGCGAAACACCGTCGCGCTTTTTACGAGCATGCGGTACGGCTCCAGGCGCTCGTTCTTCCATTCGGAGATGTGCCAGCGCTGCGGCGCCATCACGCTCCACTCGTACGCCGGAAGCGCGGCCTTCTTCCCTTCGAGGAGCTCCAACTCGACGCGGAAGCCTTCGCGTTCCCGGATCGCCTCTTCGACTTGCTTCTTGCTTGCCATGGGTACTACACAATATGCCCGGCATACGGCGCTCCGCCCTCTGCTTCCAAGCGCTCTACTATCTCGCGACGGGCGCGGCGCCGTTCGTGAGCCGTCGTCTGTTCGAGGCGGTAACCGGCCCCAAAACCGACTGGTGGCTCGTGCAGATGGTGGGACTGCTCGCGATGACTTCCGGCGGGGCGATCGCAGCCGGTCTGCGGACGCGGAAGATATCGCCTGAAACGCTTACACTGGCGGCGCTTTCAGCGGCTTCGTTTACGGCGATCGATACGGTTCATTCGCTACGCGGGCGTATCTCGAAGGTCTACCTGTGCGATGCGGCGGTCGAGCTCGCATTGATGGCGTGCATGGCATCCGAATGGGGCAGCGAACGCAGCGATGATGACGACGGACGCACGCCACAGCGAGATGGAGAGCGGCGGCTACTATAACGCCCATTCTCGTCCTCAAGGATCCGCAAGCGAACTCGGTATTCCGCTGCTCGAGCGCGCCGCGCGCGAAGTGCCGTTGGACGGTCCGGCGCTGCAGATCGCGGATCTCGGATCCTCGCAAGGCAAGAACTCTATGCTGCCGATGCGCGCCGCAATCGCCGCGGTCCGCGCGCGCAGCGCCGATCTCACGATTGCGATAACCCACACCGATCTCGCTTCCAACGATTTTACGGCGCTCTTCGAGTTGCTCCAGTCATCGCCGCTAAGCTACCTGAGCGGCGCTACGAATGTCTATGCATACGCCGCCGGCAGTTCATTTTATGGCCGCCTTTTTCCGGCGGATACGCTGCACTTAGGTTGGAATTCCATCGCCGTGCACTGGCTAAGCGCGGTGCCGTGTGCGATTCCCAATCATATTTGGTCGCCCTACGCGCAAGGCGAAGTCCGCGATGCGTTCCGGGCGCGCGCTGCGCAGGATTGGAATACTTTTCTGGAAGCGCGGAGCGCAGAATTGCGCAATGCGGCAGAATTGGTCGTCGTGGCGAGCAGCGCCGATGACAAGGGATTCGCGGGCGCCGAAGGCTTGATGAATGTGGCGAACGAGGAATTGCTCGCGATGGTGCGCCGCCGCCGTATCGGCGCCGATCGATACGACGCAATGGCGATTCCGACGTATTACCGCACGCGAGCGGAATTCGAAGCGCCGTTTACTGCGTCGTCATCGTTGGAATTGCTGGAATCGATCCCTCAGGTGCTGGACGACCCCTATTGGCCGGAGTACGAGCGCACGCACGACGCGCAAGCGTTTGCCGCATCGTATACCGCGTTCTTCCGTGCATTCAGCGAACCGTGTCTCTTCGGGGAAGCCGGCGGCCCGGTCGCGGACGAGTTTTACGCAGGCGTGCAAAGCCGGATCGCCGCCGATCCAGCCGCCGCGGTCTGCCGCTGGCAGTTGTTGCTGCTGCGCGCACGCCGGCGGCCGCGATAATTATTCGACCGTAACGGTTTTCGCCAGGTTGCGGGGCTGGTCCACGTCTTTGCCCTCGATGTCCGCGATGTGGTACGCGAGCAGTTGAAGCGGGATGATGTTGACGATCGGCGAGAGCAACTCGTCGACCTTCGGCACCCAGAAGACGTGGTCGGCGATCGCCTTGGCTTCTTCATCCCCGTGGTTCGCGACCACGATGACCGGAGCTTCGCGAGCCTTGGACTCCGCGAGATTCGAGAGAATCTTGTCGCGCACGCGTCCGTCGGTCATGACACCGACGACCGGCACGTTTGAATCGAGCAGCGCGATCGGGCCGTGCTTCATCTCGCCCGCCGCATAGCCCTCGGCGTGAATGTACGAGATCTCTTTAAGTTTGAGCGCGCCTTCCAGAGCCGTCGGGAAGTTCACGTATCGGCCAAGGAAGAGCACCGACTTCGACTTACGGATCTTCTTCGCGACTTTTTTGATCTCGTCTGACGTGTTGAGCACCACGTCCACCGCAGCGGGAAGCAATTTCGTGTTGTCGGCAATCTCGCGCAAACGCTCGATCGGCGCGCTCTTGCGCAGACGCGCGAGATAGAGCGCGAAAAGCGTCATCGCCGTCGCTTGCGAGACGTAGGTTTTGGTCGCCGCGACGCCGATCTCGGGACCGCCACGCGTGAAGAGCGTGCCGTCGTCGATGCGGGTGAGATGCGAGCCGAGCACGTTGCAGATGCCGAGCACCGTCGAGCCGGCTTGCTTTGCGATGCGAACGGCCTCGATCGTGTCCGCCGTTTCGCCGGATTGCGACATGGCAATCGTGAGCGCCGTGGGATCGATGACCGGATCGCCGTAGCGGAACTCGCTGGCAAGTTCCATCTCCACGGGCAGACGGACCAGCGATCGCAGCAGATACATGCCGACCATGCCCGCGTGATAGGCAGTGCCGCAGCCGGTTATCGCGATCTTGGAAATGTTGCGGAGCTTCTCTTCGTCGATGCCGATCTCGGCGCCGAGGTGCACGTCGTTGCTCTCGTCCACGCGCCCGGCCAGCGTCTCTTTGATGACGTTGGGCTGCTCGAAGATTTCCTTGATCATGAAGTGCTTGAAGCCGCTCTTCTCGGCGGACGTTGCATCCCACGTGATCTGCATGACGTCGCGCTCGATCGGTTTGCCGTCGTAACTCGTGAGCTTGTAACCGTCACGGCCGACGACGACCATCTCGCCTTCTTGCAGAATGATCTCTTTGCGCGTGTACTGCAGAATTGCCGGCGTATCCGAGGCCACGAACATCTCGCCGTCGCCGATGCCGACGACCAGTGGGCTCGCGCCGTTGCGCGCGAAAATCAGGTGTTCCGGATCGTCGGAACTGATCACGCCCAGCGCGTACGCGCCCGTAACTTCGCGCAGGGTGCGGCGGATCGCCGCTTCCAAGTCGCCGTCATAATGGGTCTCGATCAAGTGCGCGAGCACTTCGGTGTCGGTCTCGCTGTGAAAGACGTGACCGCCCTCGATCAGGCGCGCGCGGAGCGACGCATAATTTTCGATGATCCCGTTGTGCACGACGGCGATCTTGCCGGTGCAATCCATGTGCGGGTGCGCGTTTGCATCGGAGGGACGACCGTGCGTCGCCCAGCGCGTATGACCGACTCCGACGCTACCCGAGATCCGGCCGCCGTTGCGCAGCCGGTCCGCGAGGCGCTGCAGCTTGCCCTCGGCCTTCGACCCCGTCAGCGCGCCGGCGCCGTCGATAACCGCGATGCCCGCGCTGTCGTAGCCACGGTACTCTAGGCGCGCCAATGAATCCAGGATGATGGGTACGCTATCGCGCTCACCGATATAGCCGACGATGCCGCACATGGATCTAGGTCCTCCCCCAGGAGCGAGCTGCTACTTGATACCTTCCCGCGTGCGGTGGTAGTGAATCTTCCCGACCGCCACTTCGTTGAAGGCCGTTGAGACCGGCTTATTGGGGTTGACGCGGTCCGTCAGGGCCGGGGCGCCGTTGTTGAGTTGCTTGGCGCGCTTGGTCACCACGTTGACCAAACTGAACTTCGAGTCCACTTTGTCCAGCAGGTTGTCGAGGTCGCCGAATACCGAATCGCTCATTATGAGTCTTCCAACTTCCTTATCGAATCGTCGTCATATCTGTGAATCCGGAACCGTTCGGCCTGTAAGATGGCCTGCAGATCCCGTACCGCCTCGTCGGAGCGCGACTCTTCGTTGATGACGATATAGTCGAAGTTCCGAACGAACCGGAATTCTTGGTGCGCGATCTCCAGACGCCGCGCGATCTCTTCATTGGTTTCCGTGCGCCTGGCGAGCAGACGCGCGCGAAGGTGCGAAAATTTGTCGGGCGCCAAGAAGATGAGCACTGCGTCCTGGAACGCTTTTTTGACCGCCAGCGCACCGTTGACTTCCGGCTTCATGATGAGATCGTAGCCTTCCGTCAGCGTCCGTTCGACGAAGTCGCGCGGCGTACCGTACAAATTGTCGTTGTATTCGCGCCATTCCAAAAATCCGCCGGCGCTGCGGCGCCGTTCGAATTCTTCCCGGGCCAGAAAGAAGTAGTGCTCCCCTTCCAACTCGCCAGGCCGTGGTTCGCGGGTGGTGGCGCTGACCGAGTAGCGCAGCCGCGGCAAACGCGCGCGAAGCGCGTCTACAAGCGTGTCTTTACCGGCTCCCGAAGGGCCCGACACGACGAAGAGTAGACCCGGTCCGAGCATATCCCCCTTACAACGGCTGCCCGTAACGGGCAAAGGGTCTGGTATTCGGATGCGCAGGGGCAGGGCCCTCTCCCACCGAGAAGCTGAAGGCGTGTACACCGACTGGCTGCTCGTCCGCCGTTTGGCCCTCGAACTCGCTCAGCGCCTCAAAGGCGGCAAGGTCCGCGACGTGGGCCAACTCGACGACGGGCGCTTCGCGCTTGCAATATGGACGCGCGGCAAGACCGTTCTGGCATGCGTGGACGTCTTTGCGGCTACGCCGGTGGTCACGCTCGAGGACGGGGAACTGCCCATTGCGGTCGAGCCGGGCTTTGTCCGTGCCGCCGGCGCGGCATTGCGCGGCTCCACGATCACCGGCGTGCGATCGCGTAAAGGCGACCGCATCCTGCGCTTCGACTTCGGCACGCGCTCGCGGTTCGGCGTCGAGGACGGATACTCGCTGATCTGCGAGCTGGTGCCGCGCTTCGGCAACATCGTGCTGGTGAAAGGTGAGACCGTCGTTGCGGCTGCCAAAGAATTCGCGCCCTCCGAAAATGCGGTGCGTTCCGTTCAGGCCGGCGATCCGTACGAGGCGCCGCCGCTGCGGCCCGGAAAGTCTTCGCCGCTGCTCGACGAGCAAACGATTGCGAGTCTTTCCGAGCAGCTTCCGGAAGGCGATCTGCACGTGTACCGGCGCGCCGGCAAACTCGTTCAAGCGCACCTGGTGCCGCTTTCCCAATACGCGGATGAAGAGCACGAACGCGCGCCCTCGATTCTTCCGCTGCTGCAAGAGACGCGGCTCGGCAGTGCGCACGCGCAGGAAAGCGATCGTATCGCCAAGCGGCGCCGCGCGCTGGAGCGCACGCTATCCGAACGCGAGCGCAAGGCCCGCGCCGAGCTCTCGCAAGTGCGGGGGAAGTTGAACGACGTCGCCGGCCGCGAACGCCTGCGCTCGGAAGGTGAAGCGGTTTACGCGACGCTGCACGAGCTGCCCGCGCACGAACGCGACACGGCCAAGGAGCACGCCGCCAAACTGTTCGCGCAATACAAGAAAGCGCAGAGTTCCGTGGAGCATTTGGAGCGCCGCGCCGCCGAACTGCAGAGCGCGCTGGACGAGGCGGCGCAGTTACGCTGGGAATTGGAGCGCGCCGCCGATACGGAACTCGACGACGTTGCGCAAGCGGTCAGCGGAAACGAGACGCCGCAGCGCGCCGCCGCAAAGCCCTCACGCAAGCGCAAGCCGCTACAATACCTTACCGCGCAAGGATCGCGCATCTTCGTCGGCCGTACGCCGATCGAGAATGCGGAATTAACGTTCCGGGTGGCGCGCCCGGACGATTTATGGTTTCACGTGCAAAATCAACCGGGCGCGCACGTAATTCTGCAACGGGACGATCGCGAAGAGCCGCCTCCGGAAGATGTGCTGACCGCCGCATCGCTGGCCGCGCTGCACTCGAAGGCCAAGCAGAGCCCGAAAGTGACCGTGGATTACACGCAGCGCAAACACGTGCGCAAACGGCCGTCCGCGGCGCCCGGGCTCGTGTTTTATACGCACCCGAGTTCGGTTCATGTGGCGCCCGGGGAGCCGGCCCTCGACGGGCAATGAAAAAGCGCCGCGTGAAGCGGCGCTTTTTACGTACGTGCGCGAACGGCCTACGGCAGCCGCGATTCGCAGGCTTGCCAGTTGAGGTTTGCGTAGAACGACTCGATGTACTTCCCGCGTTCCGAGGGCTTGTAGTCCTTGATGAACGCGTGCTCCCAGCAGTCCATCACGACGATCGGAATGAAGCCGGCAAGATTGCCGTTTTGATGCTGCTCCACCCAGTGGTTGCTGATCTGCTTCGCGGCCGGATCGTAGAACGCGATCGCCCAGCCGACGCCGCGCATGCCGCCCACCGCGAAGAAGTCTTTCTTCCACGATTCGAAATCGCCGTAGGAGGTGCCCAGCATTTCGTAGAGTTTGCCGGACTTGAGCTCGTTCGCATTCTTGGTGAGATTGTCGAAGTAATACTCGTGCAATCGCATGCCGTTGAATTCCCAACCCATGCGGCGCACCAGTTCCGCGAACTTCGGATTCGAACCGGCGGCTTCGCCGGCTTTACGCGCCTCGGACGTGAGTTCGATCAGCGTGTTCGTGTTTTTGACGTAGCCTTCGTAGAGGCCGAAATGCATCTCGAGCGTGGCATCGGAAATGCCTTGCAGACCCGCGAGATCCCACTTCTTCGGCGTGTACGTCTTCATAATTAAAACCTAAGTCCTCCCGTTTGTATCGCAGATCAACACAATCTTCCCTACGTGCGCGGATTCCTCCAAACGGCGGTGCGCCTCGCCTGCTTGCGCCAGCGAAAACGTCGAATCTACGATGGGACGCACAGGGTTTTTCGCAGCAAGCAGCGGCCACACGCGTTCCCGCAATTCGCGGCCGATCGCGGCCTTCTGCTCGATGCTCCGCGCCCGCAGCGCAGATCCCATGACCGCGCCGCGGCGCTGCATGAGTTTGCCGATGTCGATCTGTACCGTGCGGCCGCCCGGCGTCGCGATGCAGACGATTCTGCCGTCCGGCGCCAGCGCATCCAGATCCCGCGCGACATACTCGCCGCCGACGATGTCCAGCACGACATCCACTCCCCTGCCGTTCGTCGCCTCGCGGATCTTGGATACAAAATCCTCGGTTTTATAGTTTATGGCGAGATCGGCGCCGAGTTCGCGGCAGGCGCTGCATTTCTCTTCGCTTCCTGCGGTTACGGCTATAAACGACGCCCCGAACGCCCTCGCCAGCATGATCGCCGTCGTGCCGATGCCGCTGCTGCCGCCGTGAATCAGAATGCTTTCGCCTCGCGCAAACCGCGCGCGCGTGAAGACGTTGTCGTACACCGTAAACATGTTTTCCGGCAGTGACGCCGCCTCGGCAAACGTCCAGTTCGCGGGGATCGGCAGCGCAAGAGCGCGCGGTGCAACGGCGTACTCGGCATATCCTCCGCCGGCTAGAAGCGCGCAGACCGGCTCGCCGGTTTCCTCGATGACGCCCGCAACTTCGAGTCCGGGAATATCGGGCTCGCCCGGCGGCGGCGGATAGTTTCCCGCTCGCTGCTGCGCGTCCGCGCGGCATACGCCGGCCGCGTGCACGCGGATGAGCACTTCGTCTTTTCCGGATTGCGGAACGGGCCGGTCGACGAGCTGTAAAACCTCCGGTCCGCCCGGATGCGAAATCTCGATCGCGCGCATAAACGCTCCTTCCTACGGTTCGATGAACATGGCGTCGCCGAACGAGAAGAACCGGTACTCCCGTTCGACCGCTTCGCGGTACGCGCGCATGATCGTGTCGCGTCCTGCGAAGGCGCTGACCAGTACGAGCAGGGTCGACTGCGGCAGATGAAAGTTGGTCACCATGGCGTCCACGACTCGAAACCGGAAGCCGGGAGTTATGAAGATCTCCGTTTCATCTTCACCGGCGCGCAGGCCGTCATGCTTTTGCGCGCTTCCCTCGAGCGCGCGCATCACGGTCGTACCGGCAGCGATGACACGCCGCCCTTCGCGTTTGGCGCTTGCGATCGCATCGATCGTGCGTTGCGGAATGCTGAACGATTCCGAGTGCATCGTGTGTTCGTCCAAGCGTTCGCCTTGCATGGGACGGAACGTACCCAGTCCGACGTCGAGCACGAGCTTCACCATTTCGACGCCCTTGCGCTCGAGCGCGTCGAACACGCCCTGCGTGAAGTGCAGCGATGCGGTGGGCGCGGCGACGCTTCCCGGTTCGCGCGCGAAGATCGTTTGATAGCGCTCCTGCGCCTCTTGCGAATCGTTGTGGATGTACGGCGGCAAGGGCAACGTGCCGGCGCGTTCGAGAAACGCTTCGAACGATACGCGCAGTGAAAATTCCACATCGCGCACGCCGTCGTCGTGCACGTGTACGATCGCCGCTTCGCCGAGATCGCCGAAGAGCACACGGTCGCCCACGCGTAACCGCCGTCCGGGCTTCACCAAAGCCTGCCAGCGCGCGGCGTGGGGATCGTACCGGCCGTGATGCGTCGGCCTCAGAAGCAGCACTTCCGCGCGTCCGCCTGTGGGACGCGTGCCGAATAGCCGCGCCGCAATGACGCGCGTCTCGTTGAGCACCAGCACGTCGCCTTCGCGCACGTAGCGCGGGAGATCGCGAAACACGGCGTGCTCGATCCGGCCCTGCCGCAGCACCAGCAAACGCGAAGCGTCGCGCGGCGTTGCGGGCTGCTGCGCGATCAGGCGTTCGGGAAGGTCGAAAGAGTAGGCTGCGGTCAGCCCGGCGTCGTCAGCCGGCGGCGTTCCATGTCCAGAAAGTTCGCGAGCCGTTTTTGATCCTCTTCGGAGACGTCGACGAACAGCACGCCGACTTGATAGGTGTCGCGCTCGAAATCTTTGAGCCAGCGCACCTCGCCCCGCAGACTCAAGTTCGGCGGGCTTTTCATCGTGAACGTGTACTTCGTACCCTTAGGCAAGTACTGATCGGCGATAAGGCGCATGCCGGTTTCGGAAATGTCGGCGATCGCGCCGCGAAACAGCATGGACGAGAGCCGGTCTTCAACGACCACGTCGATGTATTTTCGCAGGCGTACGCCTTGCTGTCGCTTCTCTTCAGGCATTTCCGATTTCCGTGCCGGGATAATAGTACGAGAGAATAGCACGGGCGCCGGCGCCGGAGAGCGCCATTCCGCGCGCACCCCATTGACACAATCCCACGCCGTGTCCTAAGCCGCCACCTTCGATGGTCACCATACGGCCGGCCTGCGGCTGCGGCGGATCGAACTGCACGCGGTGTACCAACAAGCTCGGCAGCGTGCGCGTACCGAGTTGCGAGCGCACGGCGGACGCCTTCACGCGCTGCGATCCCGCCGTTCCGGTAAACGTCCAGAAGCGGGCGCGTCCGCTCGCATCGGGCGCGTCCAGCGCAATGCCGGTAAGATCGCCGAGGCCGTTCAGGGATGACGTCAGCGAACGCTGCACTTGGTCGAGCGGCAGCTTCTGCGACCACGCGTACCAATGCGAATCGGTGCAATAGGTGCAGGGCACGCCGCGCAAGTACGCCAGCGGCGCTCCGCCCCACGCGTCGGCATTGGATTCGGTATGGCCGCCGCAGCACGAGGAGTACAACACTTGCGCAAAACCGTCGCCGTATCGTAAAACGTTCCCGGCGGTCGCGTCCACCGCGGCGGTGCTCTGCAAATTCTCCGCATCCATACCGGTGTAGACTTGATCCGCTTCGGAAGGAACGAGGTCGTATTGGCGCGTGGGATTGCTGCGCTGCAGGACGTACGTGCGCGCGACGATCGCTTGCGCCTGCAATGCCGCCCCAGGCCATGAGTGCGGCATCTCGCGCGACACGACGCTATACAAGTACTGCTCGAGCGCAACGACGCTGACAATCTGTCCGTCTTCAGTGCGAGAGAACGTTCCGCGGTAGCGCCGGCCCTGAAAAAGAAACGTCTGCGCGTCAAGCGCCTGCGCGTCGCCGCGTCCGAGCAGCACGCGCAGCGCTTGCGCCTGCGCATTGCTCGCCGGATCGCCGATATCGTCGCCTGTCCCGGAGAAGCGCGCGAACGCCGCGGCTGCGATTCCGCCGACAAATTCCGCGCGGTTCATCTAGAGCAAACGCTCCTGCGCGGGCGATGGCGCGCCTTTTGCGCCTAGATGCGCGTAGGCTTCCGCCGTCGCTTTTCTTCCGCTCGCGGTGCGCATCACGAAACCGCGCTTGAGCAGATACGGTTCGACGACGTCTTCCAGCGTCTCCGCGTCTTCGGTCAGCGTCGCCGCAATCGCGGCGATCCCCACCGGCCCGCCGCCGTACTGCTCGACGATGGTGCGTAGGAACGCGCGATCCAAGCGGTCCAATCCGAGCGCGTCCACGCCTTCGCGGCGCAGCGCCTCGTCGGCGACTTCGCGCGTGATGTGGCCCTCGGCGCGCACTTCGGCGTAGTCGCGCACGCGCCGCAGCAAGCGGTTTGCAATGCGCGGCGTTCCGCGGCTGCGCGCGGCGATCGTTTTCGCGCCCTCGGGCTCGATCGGCACTCCCAACACGGACGATGAACGTAAAACGATCGCTTCGAGTTCGCTCACGCTGTAGTAATCGAGGTGGTGCATGATGCCGAAGCGCTCGCGCAGCGGCGCCGAGAGCATGCCGGCGCGCGTGGTGGCGCCGACGAGCGTAAAACGCTTGAGCGGGAGTTTGATCGTTTTCGCGTACGCGCCGCGGTCGACCACGAAATCGATTTGGTAGTCCTCCATCGCGGGATAGAGAAACTCTTCGACCACGCGGCCAAGGCGGTGGATCTCGTCGATGAAAAGGATGTCGCCTTCCTCGAGCGAGGTCAGGATCCCGACGAGATCTTTGGGTTTTTCCAGGGTCGGGCCGCTGGTCGGCCGCAGCGAGCGTCCCATGTCCCGCGCGATTAGCGCCGCGAGGGTCGTTTTACCAAGGCCGGGCGGTCCGTAGAACAACACGTGTTCCAGCGGTTCGCCGCGCTTGCGCGCCGCGTCGATCGCGATCTTGAGATTCTCGACGACGTTCGTTTGGCCGACGTACTCGTCGAACGAGCGCGGGCGTAGGCTCGCGCCGTAGACTTCATCTTCGAGCGTATCTTCCGGAGTCAAGAGCCGTTCATCGGCGAGTTCCGCGGCATCTTCCGGACCGTAGAGCCGCTTGCGCGCATCGTCGCTCATCGGGTGGCCGCCGCTTTCCGGCGGTAGATCTCGGCCAGCAGCGTTTCGGCGTCTTTAATGCTTGGCGCCGTATCGAGCGTGGAGCGGATCATCTCTTCGGCTTCGGGGCGTTTGTATTCCAATTGCAGGAGCACGGCGAGCGCTTCTTCCGCAAATGCGGGACCCTCGAGCACTTGCGGATGCACCGCGCCGTTGGATGCATCGGCTTCGCGGATCAACAGGAACTTGGCCACCTTGCCCTGCAGCTTCGCGACGATGTCGCGCGCCTTCTGCTGGCCTATGCCCGGCAGCGTCTTCAAAAAGCCGTGGTCGCCGCGGTCGATGGCGCCGGCGATGCGCGACATCGGCTGCGAGAACGCGCGCGCGGCGGACCGCGGACCGATGCTTGCCACGCTGATCAGCGCTTCGAAGAATTCGCGTTCGATCGCATTGCCGAAGCCGTAGAACGTATAATGCGCGGTGTTCCCGTCGATGTTCAGCACGGAATACACTTCCAGTGCAATCTCGTCGCCTTCGCGCGCCGTCACTTTTTCGGCCACGCACGGCGGAAGAAAAATATCGTAACACAGGCCGTTCACGTCGAGTACGACGCCGGATTCATTGCGTTCGGCGAGTTTGCCGCGGATCCGCGAGAACATTATGCGGGGCGGCTCACGAGGATGCTGCGGTGGTCGCGCATGTTCGCGAAAGCCAGAGCCAATGCCAGCGCATCGGAAACATCGTTGGGATGCGGCCGCGAGCGCAACCCCAAAAGATGCGTGACCATTTGATTGACCTGGTCCTTGCGCGCGGCGCCGCTGCCGATCAGCGCGCGCTTGACGAGCGAATGGCCCAGCGTGTGCACCGGCACGCCGCCCTGCGCGCCGGCGAGATAGAGCACGCCGCGCGCGTGACCCATCATCACCGCCGTTCGCGGATTTTTGTACGTCGTGTAGACTTCTTCCACGACCATCGCATCGGGACGCGTCGCCGCGACAACGGCGCTCATGCCCTCGTGCAGTTCGTGCAACCGCTGCTCGAGCGTTCCGCCGATCTTCGGTGTCACCACGCCCGCCTCTACCAAACGCGCGCGGCCCGAGACCACGTCGATGACGCCGTAGCCCGTAATTCGCAGGCCCGGATCGACGCCGAGAATCCGGTGCGTCATCGGGCCGGCGGCTGCGCGCTCGCGCTGTTGACGTAGATGTTGACCGGCGTTCCGGGTTTTGCGTCGGTCCCCACTTCGGGTTCCGTTCGCACGACTTTGCCGTCGGCGCCTTCGCTCGTCGGCGTCACGTTGCCGAGAGTGTAGCCGGCATCGGTCAAAACTTTCTTCGCGTCGTCCAGCGTCATCCCGTTCGTGTCCGGAACCTCGCCGGGAATCGAGAGCGTGATCGTCACGCTCGTGCCTTTTTCGGCGGGCGCTCCCGGTTGCGGACTTTCGTCGACGATCTGTCCGTTATCGGCCGATGCGGGACGGCGCGCGTAGACGGTGTTCACCGCGTAGCCTGCCTGCTGCAATGTCTGCATCGCCGTTAAGTAATCTTTGCCGACGATATTTGGAACGTTCGCCAGGCCGCCGCCCGAGCTGACAACGACGTTCACGGTTTGGGAGTGATCCGACGGGATCGTGGTGCCTTGCGGAATGTCCTGATACGCGATGACGTTGGGCGGAATATTGTTGATAACCGACGTTTCGCTCACGTTGATCGTGAAGCCGTCGCGCGCGGCGATCGCGCGGGCCTTGTCCAGAGTGAGGCCTTGCAGGCGCGGCATCTTGATCGGTGCGGGCCCATCGGAGACGACCAGCGTCACGGGCGTTCCCTGGCGTACTTTGGTTCCGGGTTTCGGCTTTTCGTCGATCACGGTGTCTTTTTGCGCGGGATCGAAGCGGCGCGCGATCTTCACTTGGAATTTTTCGTATTGCAGATCTTTTTGCGCGTCCGCGAGCGTGTAGCCCGTGACGTCGCGCAGCCCCACGGCCGGTTTGCCGCTGCTGATCACGAGTTGCACGATCGTGTTTTGCGGCACGGCGGAGTTGGCAGCCGGATCCTGGCTCACGACGTGATTCGCCGCAACGGTATCGCTCGGCGCGCGCGTCACTTTGAAATGCAGGCCCGCGTTCACGATTGCTTGCTGCGCCTGCGCATCGGTCAGGCCGGCATAATTGTCGAGCGTGACCCGCGCGCCGCCTGACGGCCGCGTTGCGAAATATCCGGCGGCCGCCGCGATCACCAGCGCGATGATCCCGAAAAGAATGAACGGGCCGACGGAGCGCGGGCGCGTTTCTTCCTCTTCAACCATCGTGCGGCGATCCGGAAGACGGGAGGGACGCGGCGGCGGTTGCGGTGCGGCGCCCGCGTGCTGCGTGGCGGAGTCGTCCTGCTGCGCGAATGCGGCGACGCTGGGACGTTCGCGCGCTTCGCGCAGCGCCGATGCGACCTCGCTCGCGGATTGAAAACGGTTCTGCGGCTGCTTCTGCAGGAGTTTGTTGACGATCGCCGCGAGCGCGGGGCTTACGCCGGTTTCCGCGGTGTCGATCGCCGGCACGGGATCCGAGACGTGTTTGAGCGCGACGGTGACCGGCGATTCGCCCGTATACGGCAGTTTGCCGGTAAGCATCTGGTAGAGCACGACGCCGACGCTATACAAGTCCGAGGTCTCGTGCAATTCCAGCCCTTGCGCCTGCTCCGGTGAGAGATAGTACACGCTGCCCATGATGAGGCCGGGCCGCGTCATAGCCATCGTCTGCTGCGACATGGCGCGCGCGATGCCGAAGTCCGAGAGTTTGACGACGTCGTCTTTGGTGAGCAAAATGTTCGCCGGCTTGATGTCGCGATGCAGCAGCCCTTGGCGGTGCGCATACGCGAGCCCGTTGCAGATCTGCGCGGCGTAGTCGATTGCGACGGGTTCGGGCAGACGTCCGTCGCCCGCGATCACTTCGGCGAGCGAGGGTCCGTCGACAAGTTCCATTACGATGAAATAAGTGTCGCCTTCGCGTCCCACGTCGTACGTGTTGACGATATTCGGATGCGAAAGTTTCGCAGCCGATTCGGCTTCCTGATAGAAACGGCGCACGAATTCGTCGTCCGAGGCGTACTGCGCGCGCAGCACCTTAATCGCGACATGACGCCGCAGCAGCGTGTCGGTGCCGCAGTATACCGTCGCCATGCCGCCCTCGCCGAGTTTTGTATCGAGGCGGTACCGGTTGTTAAAGATATGCTGCTCGTCGAGCACTAGCGCTACTTCGTTTCACCCAAAGCCGTTTGCAACACATTGCGAGCGATCGGAGCGGCCACGGCTGCGCCGTACCCCGCGTTTTCCACGACGACCGCCACGGCTACGCGTGGATTTTCGGCCGGCGCGAAGCTGACGAACCAGGAATGCGGCGCCCCGAGCGGATTGGTCGCCGTTCCGGTCTTCCCGGCCACCGTTACGCCCGGCAGACGCGCCGGCGTTCCCGTGCCGCGCTCCACCACTGCTACCATCATCTTCTTCACATTCGCCGCAGTATCCGCCGATATGGGGCTTGCCAGCTCCGCGGCCCCATACGAGCTTCCGGTTACGCCCGAACGCACGACTGAGCGGACCAGAAATGGACGCGGTTCGCTGCCCCCGTCTGCGATGGTCGCGCCGAGGAGCACCACTTGCAGCGGCGTTAGGAGGAGCGCGCCCTGTCCGAAGCCCATTTGCGCGAGCTCGCCGGGGACGATGCCGCTTTGCGCCGGAATCCGCGCACGCGAGGCCGGCAATTGAAAGTCCAGCGACTGCCCGAGGCCCCACCGGCTCATGTACTGATAGAACGCATCCGTGCCCATCTTGAGCGCGATCTTGCCGAAGTCCACATTACTGGAGAGCGCGAACGCGCCCGTGAGATCTTGCGTGCCGGTCGCTTCCCCCTCGTCGTCGTGCAGGGTGAAATTTCCGATGGTGTAGTAGCCCGGATCGTAAAACGTCGAGTCCATCGTCACCGCGCCCGAATCGAGCGCGGCCGCGGCGGTGAAGATCTTGAACGTCGAACCCGGCGGATAGAGACCGTTGACCGCGCGGTTGAGCAGCGGACTTGCCGAATCGTGCGCGAGCGCCGGAAAGACTGCGGCGAGATCGTTCGGATCGAAGCTGGGCACGCTGGCAATTGCAAGAACCGCGCCGCTTCGCGGATCCAAAACGATCCCCGCGGCCCGATTGTACTGCGAGAGCTGCGAATAAAGCTCTTTCTGAATCGCCGGCACGATGGTGGTGACGATGTCGGCGCCGTGCGAGACGGACGTCTTGCCGCGCACTGCTTCCGCGATCTGCGCGAATTGCGCGCCCGGATCGCCGGTCGTGTCCGGCGGCGTCAGCGCGCGATCGTAGGCATCTTCGAGCCCACTCGTGCCGTAACGCTCGGAAACGTAGCCGACCGTTTGCGCGAGCGACGCGCCCAGCGGATAGACGCGCTTTTCGCCGGCGGTCTCGGCAAGCACGGTGCCGTCGCTCGCGAGGATGCGTCCGCGGTGCGAGGCAAGGAGCGCATGGCGCGGATTGTACGGATTCGCCGCGATCGACGGGCCGTTGATCACTTGCACGTAGATCTGCCGCATGGCCAGAACGGCGAAGAGCACCGTAAAAAGCGCGCTCAGCCTTGAGACGATTCTCCCGTTCACCGCTCGCGCAGAACCGAGTATCCGTCCGGGGTCCGGACCGCCATGTACGAGCGCGATGCATCGGTGCGCAGCAGCAGATTGATCGCTTCGTGCGCGACCGCCTCATCGACGTTGGAAAGCCCCATGACGACATCCGCGCCCGGTTCTTCGAGCAGCGGCGGCGCGATGTACGCCGCATGCGGAACCGTTTCGAAATGGCGCTCTTCGTATGCTCCGGTGCGCCACGGGCCGCGTTTGCCGAAGACTTGCCGGTGATAATCCCACGCGCAGAGCTCGCGCTCTTTCCAAATGAAGTGGCCGCGTACGCACAGACGGCGGCACGCGCCGCACTGCAGCAGCGCCTCGGCGGGGTGCGCGAGGGCGTCGGCAATCTCTTCCGGCAGATCTTCGATATTGAGCACGTTTGCGTCGTCGAGTTGCTCGGGCGGTTCCACTTGCCAGTTAATTCGCGCCAGCAATTCAATGTCGCGCAGCGGCGCGACGAACGCGCGCTCGTCCTCGGCCGGAAACGTGGAATCGAGCCAGTCAAGCAGATTGTCGAAGGCGATGCCCGCATTCTGCCACGCCGATCCCGCAACCGTTCCGAGCGGCGTCTGCGCCAGCGGCACGAGATGCGCGGTGACCAGGCCGCCGTCGACGCGCAGGTTCGTTACGAACGCGAGCGTGCTGGCGTTTCCGCCGAGCACGAACGCGCGCGGATCGCCTACGGAGAGCTTTTTGTCGTCTGCGCGCATCGATACTCTTGCAGAGTCCGGGGCGGACCCGCGGTGTTTTCCAGAGCTTCCGCCAGCGCGCGGGCCGTGTCGAGACTGGTCAAACATGCGATGTTCGCCTCCACAGCCGCACGGCGGATCCGGTAATTGTCGGTGAGTTCCCGCGCTCCGAGCGCGTCGTTAATAACCAAATCTACCCCGCGATCGTGAATGAGATCGAGGACGTGGGGCGATCCGTCGCTGATCTTGTTCACGCGTTCGCACGTGATGCCGGCGGCTTGCAGATACTCTCGCGTGCCGGGCGTCGCGATGAGCCGGTGCCCGAGCGACGCGTATCGCTGCAGGATGGGAATCGAAGCCTCTTTTTCTTCGTCCGCGATCGAAACCAAGACGCGCGCGCCCTCGGCCGGCATGCGCACGCCGGCGCCAATGAAGCCTTTACGGAGCGCGCCCGCAAAACGTTCGTCGATCCCCAGCACTTCGCCGGTGGATTTCATCTCGGGTCCGAGGATGGTTTCGACTCCGCGCATCTTCGCGAACGAAAAAACCGGAATCTTGACTACGACGAACGGTGCCCGGGGAGTCAGACCGGTGCCATACGGCATGTCCCGCAGCATCTCGCCGAGCGCGATGCGCGTGGCCGCAGCGACGAGATTTACGCCCGTGGCTTTTTGAATGATGGGCACCGTGCGGCTTGCGCGCGGATTCGCCTCGATGATGTACAGTTTGCCTTCGTGGATGACGAACTGAATATTGATCAGTCCGCGGATGTTCAATTCTCGCGCGATCGCCGTCGTCACATCGACGATGCGCTGCTCCATCTCGGGCGCCACTGTCTGCGTGGGATAGACGCTGATCGAATCGCCCGAATGAATGCCGGCGCGTTCGATGTGCTCGAAGACGCCGGGAATAAGAATATCCTCGCCGTCGAACGCGGCGTCGACTTCGACTTCCAATCCGCGCAGATACTTGTCGACCAGCAGCGGCGCATCGGGCAGAATCGGCGGCGCCGACTCGGCGTACGAGGCGAGTTGCCCCTCGTTGTAGACCACTTCCATACCGCGGCCGCCGAGCACGTACGACGGACGTACGAGTACGGGAAAGCCCAGTTCGCGTGCGATCGCGCGCGCTTCGCGGAATGAGCGCGCGGCTTTACCCTCCGGCCGGGCGACGCCCAGTCGGTGCAGCGCCGCGTCGAACTTCTCGCGGTCTTCCGCCATGTCCAAGCTGCGGCGATCGCTCCCGACGATGGTCACGCCGCGGCGCGCCAGTTCGTCGGCAAGATTGATTGCGGTTTGCCCGCCGAACGCGAGCATGACGCCGCGCGCGTTGGTCGCGCGATATGCGGCCTCGACTTCATCTGCCCCCGGCGGTTCGAAGATCAGCACGTCGGAGACGTCGAAATCGGTAGAAACGGTCTCCGGATTGTTGTTGACGACGACGGGCGCGCAGCCCGCTTCCCGCAGCGCCCACGCTGCGTGCACGCACGAATAGTCGAATTCGATGCCTTGGCCGATCCGGATCGGCCCGCTGCCGACGACCACCACCGCTTCTTTCGCCGGCGCACGCATCTCGTCGCTCTCGCCGTGCGCGATGTAATAGTACGGCGATTTCGCCGGAAACTCGGCGGCCGCGGTATCGACCATGCGGAACGAGACGGCATTGCGCACGCCGGCGGAATGCGTCGAGTATCCCGCCTCGAGCGCGCGTTCGCCCCATTCCCCGCCGGGCTGCTCGCGCAGACGCTCTTCCATGCGCACGAGCTCGAGAAGTTCGTACAGCCAGAATTTGTCGATCGCGGAGAGCTCGATGATGCGCGCGATCGCCTCCGTCTCGCGATGCGCGGCGATGCCGCGGCGAAGCGCTTCTGCGACCGCGAAGAGACGCTCGTGGTTCGGTTTGGCGATCACCGCGTCGAGCTGATCGCCGGTCCATTCGGCAAGTGCGCTGCCGGTCAGCGTTTCGCGTTTGAGATCCAAACCGCGGATCGCCTTCATCAGCGCGGCTTGGAATGTGCGGCCGATGCCCATAGCCTCGCCGGTGGACTTCATCTGGGTGCCAAGAGTCGTATCGGCGAGTGGAAATTTGTCGAACGGCCACCGCGGAATCTTCACGACGACGTAGTCGAGGGTCGGCTCGTACGCGGCTTTCGTCACGCCGGTAACGGGGTTCGGGATCTCGTCCAGCGTCTGTCCGAGCGCGATGCGCGTGCTAATCTTGGCGATCGGATATCCCGTCGCTTTACTCGCCAGCGCCGAACTGCGCGACACGCGCGGATTGACCTCGATGATGCAGTATTCGCTGCGCTCGGGATGGAGCGCAAACTGGATGTTGCATCCGCCTTGCACGTTCAGCGCGCGGATCACGTTCAGACTCGACGTGCGCAGCATCTGGTATTCCAGATCGGAGAGCGTTTGAGACGGCGCTACGACGATGGAGTCGCCGGTGTGCACGCCGACCGGATCGATGTTTTCCATGTTGCACACGATGATGCAGTTGTTCGCACCGTCGCGCAGCACTTCGTACTCGATCTCTTTCCAGCCGAGCAGTGAGATCTCGAGCAGAACTTGGTGGATCAGGCTGGCCGCGAGTCCGGATTCGAGCGTTTCGCTCAGCTCGTGCTCGTCATAGACGATGCCGCCGCCCGTGCCGCCCAGCGTGTACGCCGGGCGCACGACCAGCGGATAGCCGTGCTCGGCTGCAAACGCGAGACCTTCGTCGATCTTCGTGACGATGGCGCTCGAGGCAACCGGCTCGCCGATCTCGATCATCTTGTGTTTGAAGCGCTCGCGGTCTTCGGCGAGTTTGATCGTGTCTACCGGAGTGCCGAGCAGTTCGACGCCGTTGCGTTCCAAGACGCCGGCTTCGAAGAGTTCGACGGCGAGGTTGAGACCGGTTTGACCCCCGAGTGTCGGCAGCAGCGCATCCGGGCGCTCGCGTTCGATGATCCGTTCGACCGAAGGAACGGTGAGCGGCTCTAAATACACCGCATCCGCCACTTCGGGATCGGTCATGATCGTCGCGGGATTGGAATTGACGAGGATGACGCGATGGCCTTCCTCACGGAGTGCGCGGCATGCTTGCACGCCGGCATAATCAAATTCGGCGGCCTGGCCGATGACGATAGGCCCGGAGCCGATAACGAGGACGCTGCGCTGCGGCATTCTGAGCGACCAACGTTAGGCGGCGGCGTCTATACTCCCTGGACGACTTTTGTGGCTTCGACCGCGCCGCGGTACCAATCCACCGTACGCACGAGTCCTTCGCGGAAATCCACCTGCGGATCGTATGCGAACGCCTCGCGCGCCGCGCTAATATCCGCAAGCGAATGCTTGACGTCGCCGATCCGATCGGCATCGTAGTTCGGTTCTCCGTCGAATCCGGTGATGGATTTGAGGAGTTCGAACACGTCTTTGAGCGTGTGGCGCACGCCGGTGGCCACGTTGAACGTGCGGCCTACGACGCGCTCAGCCGGCGCGCCCGCGGCGCGCAAGTTCGCCTGCACGACATTGTCCACGTACGTGTAATCGCGGCTTTGATCGCCGTCGCCGAAGATCGTCGGCGCTTCGCCGCGCAGCATGAGCGTGATAAATTTCGCCAGCACGCCGGAGTATTGGCTGGTCGCATCCTGGCGCGGGCCGAACACGTTGAAATAGCGCAGGGAGACCGTTTCCATCCCGTACACGCGATGGAATGAAGCGGCGTACAGCTCACCCGTGAGCTTCTGCACCGCATAGGGTGAGATCGGATTCGCCTTCATGTCTTCGCGCTTGGGCAGCGTCGGGGTATTGCCGTACGCCGAGGACGACGCGGCATACACGACGCGCGGCACCTGCGCGCTCTTCGCGGCAAGCAGCACGCTCACGGTCCCGTCGATATTCGCGCGGTGGCTGGTGAGCGGATCGGCGACGGACTTGGGCACCGACGGAATCGCGGCTTGGTGCAGAATGCAATCGACGCCGCGGCAGAACGCCGCCAGACGGTCGAAATCGTTCAGGTCGAGCTCCTCGAACTCGATGGCATCCCAAAAACCGTCCAGGTTCTCCCGTTTGCCGGTCTTGAAATTATCTAAGGCGCGCACGCGATCGCCGCGCTCGAGCAGGGCCCGGACGAGTGCGGAGCCGATGAAGCCGGCCGCCCCCGTGACAAGATACGTCCTCATCTCTAGGCGGATTGTACCGGGCGGCGGCTAGGGGCCTAAAGTGCCAGGTGGGCCTGCGGCGCGGGGCCCGAGGTCACGGCTGGAGCCGTCGCATCGCCCACTCGCCGCCACGGCGCTCGTACTCCAAGCGGTCGTGGAGCCGGTTCGCGCGCCCTTGCCAAAACTCCATGCGTTCGGGCCGGATCGCGTAGCCGCCCCAAGAGTGCGGCCGCGGAACGTCTTCGCCCTCGAAGCGATCCGTGTAGTCTCGCACCCGCTGCTCGAGCAGATCGCGGTTGTCGATGGGTTCGCTTTGCTCCGAGGCCCACGCGCCGATCTGATGCCCGCGCGGACGCGAGGCGAAGTATGCATCGGATTCTTCGTCGGAAAGCTGCTCCGCGCGGCCCTCGACGCGCACTTGCCGTTCGAGCTGCGGCCAGTAAAAGACGGCGCATACGCGCGCGTTCG
>JAICWY010000014.1 GCA_025934645.1 Vulcanimicrobiia bacterium | reverse complement strand
TTGCCGGCGTGGACGTCGGCGGTGAGATCTTGGCCGGCCAGCGATGGATCGTGCCGGCGGGACGGGCGGGTTTCGCGGACACGTATCACCGCGAAGGGCTGCTCTTGCGCGCGCAGGACCGCAAGCTGGAGCTCCAAGCCGAGCAGTGGTGGGGCAACGACTTAAACGCCGACGGCTTCGGCACGCTGCTGGGCAGCAGCGGCGGCTACGCGCGGCTGAAGTTCTATCCCACGCCGCACTTCTACGTCGGAATGCGCTACGATGCGCAGGCCACCCCGTTCCTTACCCGCGACATGGTCTACTACGGCGCGTGGATGTTCACGCCGCATACGCGTCTGATCGTACAGCAGGTCCAGAATATCGGGGGAACGGGACATTTCGGCGCGGCGATAACGGTAGCGGCGCCCTGGCCGCCGAATCTCTAGGCGTATGCGGATATTGGTGATCGAGGATAACGCCTCGGTTGCCGCCGCCGTGCGGACGATGCTGGAACGCCGCAAATATGCGGTGGACGTGGCGCACGACGGCGAGCAAGGCTTGGATCATCTGCTGCGCCAGACGTACGACGCGGCGATTGTCGACATCGTGCTGCCCCGGCGCGACGGTTTTCAGATCGCCTCTGCCGCTCGCGCACACGGCGTGCAAACCCCCATGCTGATGCTTACCGCGCGCGACGCCGTCGAGGATCGCGTGCGCGGATTGGACAGCGGAGCCGATGATTATTTGGTCAAGCCGTTCCAAGAGGAAGAACTCGTCGCAAGATTACGCGCGCTGCTGCGCCGTTCGGATCGGCCCTTGCGCGACACGCTGCAAGCGGGTCCGGTAGAAATCGATAACACCGCGCGGCAAGCGACGTGCGGCGGAAGAGCGCTCACGCTCGGCGCGACCGAATTCCGCATGCTCGAATTTTTCGTGCGCAACGCGGGGATGGCGCTTACGCGCGATCAGCTGCTCGAACGGCTGTGGGATTACGAGTTCGACGGATCGAGCAACATCGTGGACGTTTACGTAAGCCAACTGCGCCGCAAGCTGCGCTCGGCCGGCGCGTCCGACGTCATTCAAACTGTCTGGGGCGTCGGCTACAAATTTCAAGCATGACGGCGCGTCTGGCGCTGCGCTTTCTCGCCGTGTTCGCGCTGGTGCTCGGCGCGCTGAGCGCCGGCGCGTATATGTTCGTGGGACGCGAGTACACTTCGCTGATGCTTCCACTGCTCGGCACCCCGGAAGGTTCGGCGGCCTATGCGCACGCGATGCAGCGCGTCGCGTGGACGATTGCGGCCTTCGATCTTCCGTTGCTCGCGATCGTCGGCGTTGCGTCGTGGCTGCTCGCGCGCGCGGCGATCGAACCGCTGCTCGCGGCGCAGCAGCGCGAACGGGCATTCGCGGCGGATGCCGCGCACGCCCTGCGATCGCCGCTCGCAACGATCGCGAGCGTCTCGCAGGCGGCGCGCACGGACGACGATGCGCACGCGCAAAGCTACGGTACGATTGCGGCGGCAGCAATGGAAGCTTCACGCATCGTCGGCGAACTGTTGACGCTCGCGCGCAGCGCGGACGAACGCGCGCTCGTGAAAGAGCCGATCGATCTCGCAGCAGTCGTGCGCGATACGGCGCGAGAATTCGCGCAGATCGCGGTCGATCGCGGGGTAACGCTGGACGTGCGCGCGCAGAGCGCAATCGTGGAAGCCGACGAGCGGCGCGTGCGCGAGCTCACGCGCAATCTGCTTTCGAACGCGGTCCGTCACGCGCGGGATCGCATCGTGGTCGAAGTAGGCCACACGGACGCCGGTACGGAGCTCAGCGTCGCCAACGACGGAGACGTGGTGGCGCCGCAAGATCGCGAACGGATTTTCGAGCGTTTTTACCGCGGCGCGGGGCGCGCCGAAGGCAGCGGACTCGGGCTTTCGATCGTCCGCTGGATCGCGCACGCGCACGGCGGCACGGCGGCGCTGCGCAACGGCGAAGGCGTGACCGCCTTCGTCGTCACGTTCCCTTAGCGCGCATCGCGGTTAATGCGCGTGGCCGCACCCGTCGTGACCGCAGTGGCAATGGCCGTGTCCGCTCTCGCTCTTGCACGATTCGCTGCAGTACTCTTGACCGCTCGCAACTTGGCATTGGCAATCGCTGCCTTTACATTTCATCGGTGAACCCTCCTGAGCAGCCCTTACCCATGATTCGAGAGGGAGCGCGGACCGTGCGGGTAACTACGGCGTGCTATGCAATCACTCACCCCGCAGCGCCTGACGCAGCTGAAGGAGCAAGCGAATCTGTGCCGCCAAGGCATCATCCGTTCGCTGCTTTCCGCAGGCTCGGGCCACTCGGCCGGTTCGCTGGACATGGCCGACATTTTCACCGCGTTCTATCAGTACATTCTGCGCCACGATCCGAAGAATCCGGAGTGGCCCGAACGCGACCGCCTCTTGCTCTCGTGCGGTCACATCACGCCCGTGCGCTACAGCGCGATGGCGTATGCCGGCTATTTTCCCGTTGAAGAGCTGCTGACGCTTCGCAAGTTCGGATCGCGTTTGCAGGGCCATCCCGAGCGCACGCGCATGCCGGCGCTCGAGACGACGTCCGGGCCGCTGGGCGAAGGCCTGGCGCAAGGCACGGGCATGGCGCTCGCCGCGAAGATGGACGGTAAGGAATTCCGCACGTACGTCGTCACCTCGGACGCCGAGCACCAGTGCGGGCTGCATTGGGAAGCGGTGCTGACCGCGGGTAAGTTCAAACTCGACAATTTGATGTGCGTCATCGATCGCAACTTCATTCAAATCGACGGCAGCACCGAAGACATCATGCCGCTCGAACCGCTTGCCGACAAATACCGCGCGTTCAACTGGGAAGTCTTCCAGTGCAACGGCAACGACATGGCCGAGTTCATTCAAACGGTCGAAAAGGCCAAAGCGGTCAAAGGAAAACCGGTCGTCATTATCGCCATCACGGTGCCGGGCAAAGGCGTGAGTTACATGGAAGGCGATTACACCTGGCACGGCAAGCCGCCGAACAAAGATCAAGCCGACGAAGCGCTGCGCGAACTGGAAGCGGAGCGGGAAAGGATCACCGCTCATGCCTAGCGCGAACGTAGCGAACGGCGTTTCCATGCATCTTGCGCCGCTCGACGATCCGAAGAGCATCAAGCAAGTCCCGACTCGAAACGGATTCGGCGAAGGATTGCTCGAGGCGGCGAAGGCGAACGAGAACGTGATCGGCATCTGCGCCGATCTCTCGGAATCTACGCGCTTTCTCGGACTAAAAGAAGCGCTGCCCGATCAGTACATCGAGATCGGCGTATCCGAACAGATGCTCGTGGCGATGGCCGGCGGCCTTGCCAGCACGGGGAAGATTCCGTGGATCGCGAGCTACGCCATGTTCAATCCGGGGCGTTCGTGGGAGCAAGTGCGCACGATCATGGCCCTCAACGAAACGAACGTCAAGATCGCGGGCGCTCACGCGGGCGTTTCCGTCGGACCCGACGGCGCGACGCACCAAGCGGTCGAAGACATCGCAATTATGCGCGTCATTCCGCACATGACCGTCGTCGTGCCGTGCGACACGCTGCAAACGAAGAAAGCCACGCTCGCGCTCACCCAGATGCACGGGCCGGTGTACTTACGCTTCGCACGCGAGAAGTCGCCGATCGTCACGACGGAGCAAACGCCGTTCGAGATCGGCAAAGCGCAGACGTTCCGCGAAGGCAAAGACGTCGCGATCGTCGCGTGCGGCATTTTGCTCTACAATGCGCTCATCGCGGCGCAAGAGCTCGCGGCCGAAGGCATCGACTGCATGGTGATCAACAACCATACCGTCAAGCCGATGGACGCCCGGGCGATCGTCGATGCGGCAAAACGTACCGGTGCGATCGTCACCGTCGAAGAGCATCAGGTACACGCGGGCATGGGATCGCGCGTGGCCGAGATTCTGGCGCAACAGCACCCCACGCCGATCGAATTCGTCGGCGTGCAGGATCAGTTCGGCCAATCAGGAGATCCGTCCGAACTGATCGAGCACTACGGCATGGGTACGTCCGCGATCAAAGACGCGGTGCGCCGCATTCTAAAGCGGCGGACTCGATAAGCGCGAGGTCGGCGAAACTGCCGACCAAATGCGCTACTTCTTGAACGACGCCGTCGTAGGGCGAGCGCGTGTTGTCGGCGACGATGCGCGCGATCTGTTCGCACGTGTGCGATCCGTCGCACTGTTCGAGCACACCGGCGGCGCGTTCGCTGAGGACGTGTACGTAGTCGTTTTTGCGATCGACGACGATCACGCTGTTATGCGCCGTCTTTTCGATATCGAGGGCGGTATGGCGTTTGGGCAGGGAAAACACCATTTGAGCCGGCTCCTTTCCTTGGCTGCGGCATGAGTGAACTTTCTACTGCTAGGGTACTGGGCGAGCTGGCGAGCGGCCTAGGTACGCCTAAGCCCGTAGACCTAGGGCGATCGACCTAATCAATGTAAAGAGCCGGCATATTTGCCGGCTCTTTGGGTACCTACGTCGGTTTCGCGCTTAGCGGCGCAGACCGAGATCCGCGATCAACTTGCGGTAGCGCTCCAAATCTTTGTTCTGCAGATAGTTCAGCAGACGGCGGCGCTGACCGACCTGCAACAACAGCCCGCGGCGGCTGTGGTGGTCTTTCTTGTGCACCTTGAGGTGCTCTGTCAGCTGATTGATGGAAGCGGTCAGGATAGCGACTTGCACGTCGGCCGATCCGGTGTCGGACGAGGAGCGTCCGTACTTGGCGGCGAGTTCCGCCTTCTGTTCTTTGCTCAGGGGCACGTTGGAATGAACTCCTTGTTCAAGGATGGGCTCGCTTCGGGTACAGGTGCTGCGCGCATCCGTCCCGGCGACCGACGAATCATACCAGGGTAAGAGGCCCCGGCGCAAGCATACCAGCGGCATGCATTTGCGGGTTGTCGCCGTTGCGACGAATATTCCAGGGCCGCTCGCCGCAGCGCGCCTGGTGAAGCTCGGGGCCGAGGTCGTGAAGGTCGAGCCGCCGCACGGCGACCCCCTCGAAGTGGCGGCGCCGGCTTGGTATGCCGAGCTAACGGCCGGTATGCGCGTCGAGCGGCTGGATCTGCGCTGCTCGGAGTCGCGCATGCTGGCGCACTTGGCGAACGCGGATTTGCTGATAACGACCTTGCGGCCGAAGGCGCTCGATGCCGCGCACCTGGATTGGCCCCGGCTGCACGCGGCCTTCCCGCGCCTCTGCCACGTCGCCGTCGTCGGCGAGGCCGGCGAGCACGCGGACCGCGCCGGCCACGACCTAACGTATCAAGCCCGAGCGGGGCTGCTCTCGCCGCCCGCGATGCCGCGCGCGGTCGCGGCCGATATGTTTGCCGCGGAACGCGTTTTTAGCGCCGCGCTGGAAGCGTTGCTGGAACGGGACCGCACGGGCGAAGGCACGCGTCACGAGATCGCGATCGCGGAAAGCGCGGCAGTTCTCGCCGATGCCGCGCGCCACGGGCTGACGACGCCGTCCGGTCCGCTCGGCGGCGCGCTTCCGTATTACGGTTTGTACCGCGCCTCCGACGGCTGGATCGCGCTCGCCGCGCTTGAGCCGCACTTTCAGCAGCGGTTGCGCGAAGCGCTGGGCGTCGATGCGAACGACCGCGATGCGCTCGCGGCGCGGTTTGCCGAACACTCTTGCGTGTACTGGGAAGAGACCGCCGAGCAATACGATTTGCCGATCGCGGCGCTTCCGCATGGAGCGAGCGCGCGGTGAACGAGGCACTCATTATCGACGCAGTGCGCACGCCGGTGGGGCGTCGCGGCGGCGCGCTCAGCGGAATACATCCGGTTGCGCTGCTCGCGCAGACGTTGCGAGGCCTAATGGAACGCAACGCGGTTCCGTCCGCGCGCGTGGACGATGTAATCGCCGGATGCGTGAGCCAAGTGGGCGAGCAGAGTTTGAATATCGCGCGCAACGCGGTACTGCAAGCCGGGTTTCCAAACAGCGTTCCCGCTACGACGGTGGATCGCCAATGCGGTTCGAGCCAACAAGCGATTGCGTTTGCTTCGCAAGGCATCGCGGCAGCCGCATACGATTGCGTTATCGCCTGCGGCGTGGAGTCGATGTCGCGGGTTCCGCTGGGTGCCTCGTTCGCAAATGGTCCAGGCGTGCCCGCCGAGCGCATCCACAATCAAGGCGTCAGCGCGGAAATGATTGCCGATCGCCGGCATCTGCGCCGCGAAGAGCTCGACGCGTTCAGTTTGGAGAGCCATCAACGCGCGGCGCGCGCCTCGGCCGAAGGCCGTTTTAGATCGCAGCTGGTTTC
The DNA here is from genome assembly GCA_025934645.1 of Vulcanimicrobiia bacterium. Taxonomy (GTDB): domain Bacteria; phylum Vulcanimicrobiota; class Vulcanimicrobiia; order Vulcanimicrobiales; family Vulcanimicrobiaceae; genus JAICWY01. Next base: position 37,028 of record JAICWY010000014.1, on the reverse strand, counting down.
CTTGCCGGAACTCGATCGCGATGAGGGCGTGCGAACGGATACATCAATCGAAAAATTAGCTGCGCTCAAACCGGCGTTCCGTGAAAACGGGCGTGTGACGGCCGGAAACTCTTCGCAGATCAGCGACGGGGCCGCAGCCGTCCTGCTCGCTTCCGAAGCATTTGCGAAAGAGCACGGACTGCGTCCGCGCGCGCGTGTCATCGCCAATTCCGCGATCGGCGACGATCCGGAGATGATGCTTACTGCGGTCATACCGGCGACGCGCATGGTGTTGCAGCGCGCGAACCTTTCGTTCGGCGACATCGATCTTTTTGAGGTAAACGAAGCCTTCGCAAGCGTGGTGCTTGCGTGGATGATCGAAATGAAGGCGGACCACGCGAAGGTGAACGTCAATGGCGGCGCCATCGCTATGGGGCATCCCCTGGGATCCAGCGGCGCGCGTTTGATGACGGTCCTACTGAACGAGTTGGAACGCCGCGGCGGACGTTACGGCTTGCAGGTTATGTGCGAGGGCGGCGGCATGGCTAACGCGACCATCATCGAAAGGATTCCGGCATGAATATTGCCGGCAAGACGTTTTTAATTACCGGCGGCGCGTCCGGTTTGGGCGCCGCGTGCGCGCGCGAATTTACGGCGGCGGGCGCCAATGTGGTGCTGCTCGACGTTGCCGCGCATGGCGACGAAGCCGCAAAAGAACTGGGCGCCAAGGCCCGCTTCGTCCGCACCGACGTGACGAGCCCCGACCAAGTTCAAGCGGCGATCGACCTCGCAATGCGCGAGTTCGGCGCTCTGCACGGCGCGATCAATTGCGCCGGCATTGCGACGGCCGAACGCGTCGTGGGCCGGGACGGCCCGCAACCTTTGGAGCATTTTGCCAAAGTCGTAACGGTGAACCTCATCGGCACCTTCAACGTCATCCGCCTCGCCGGCGCGGAGATGTTGAAGCGCAGCGTCGATCCTGCGGAAGATCGCGGCGTCATCGTTTGCACGGCGTCGGTTGCGGCGTTCGACGGACAGATCGGCCAAGCCGCGTATTCCGCATCGAAGGGCGGCGTCGTCGGCATGACGCTCGCGATCGCGCGCGAGTTCGCGCAGCACCAGATCCGCGTGATGAGCATCGCGCCCGGAATTTTCGACACGCCGATGATGGCGGGACTGCCCGAAGCCGCGCGCGAGTCGCTCGGCAAACAAACGCCGTTCCCGGCGCGCCTGGGCCAGCCGCCCGAATACGCGGCGCTCGCACGGCACATCGTCGAAAATCAAATGCTCAACGGCGAGGTCATCCGCCTCGACGGCGCGATCCGCTTAGCGCCGCGATAAGTTTTATGGAATCGAACGCGCTTCGGCGGGCGCTTGGGCCTTGGTCCGTTGTTGCCTTCGGCGTAACGAACGAGATTGCGGCGGGGCTATTCTTCGTCTCGACGCAGATTCAAACGACCGCACCGGGCGTCGGCAATCTGGTGCCCTGGCTCATGATCGTCGGCGGCGCGCTCACGTTCCTTACCGTTATCGCGTACCGGTATTTCTTTGCATCGGGATTGGTGGGCGCCGGCGGCGAGTACGTGATTATCTCGCGTGCGCTCCATCCGTTAGCCGCATTCTTGGCAACGTTTCTTGCGTGGTTCGGCATGACGGCCGCGATGGGAACGCTCGCCTACACGGCGCCGAAGTTTTTAGCGAACGCCTGTACGACGATGGGTTTGCCGGCCGCTGCGGCGTTTCTTACATCGACGCAAGGCACGCTCATCGCGGGGCTCGTGCTGCTGTGGGGTATTTGGCTGATCCACGTGCGCGGCGTGCGGCTTGCGGCGATGCTGACTGTGTCGGCGATGTGCTTTGTGATTTTCGTTGCGCTTGTCGTGATGGTCACCGGCTTTGCTACCACTCCGGCGCATTTTGAAGCCGCGCTGGCGGCGCGTCTCCACATTAGTGCTGCGTTTGCCATGAGCAAGGCTCCGGCGCAGCACGTCGATGCGGGCACGGCGTTCTGGACGGCGTTGCCGGTGCTGTTCTTCGGCTATCTTGGATTGTCGACCGCAACGCAAACCGGCGGTGAGGCAATCGATGCGGAACGCTCAGTGGCAAAGGGCGTCGTCATAGCCGTTTCGATCGTTACCGTGATCTACACGCTGTTCACGTTCGCGGTCTATCACGCCGTGCCGTGGCAGATCATCGGCGGTTTGTCTGCGCTCAAGCAGACGACGTATACCACCTCGACCGGACTGCTCGGTTTAGTGATGCCCCCGTGGCTCGCGTCAGTGATGAACGTGTTCGTCGCGGTGATCGTGGTGAAGACGTTCTTGCCGTACTTCCTCGCGCAGTCCCGCTGGCTGTACGCGTGGAGCGCCGACGGAATCGTCCACGACGTGTTCTCGAAAACGCACAAGCGATACGACACGCCCGTGCTTGCGCTGACGCTGAGCGCGATTCTGGGATCGCTCAGTTTAATCGAATCGCTGCAACTGGGCTACGTGTTCGGCGTGAATTTGCGCGTGCTTTCGGTGATGGTCGTGTTCTTCCTGATGGGGCTTGCGATGCTGCTGTTCCCGCGCGTCGCGCCGGAGCTGTACGCGAAGAACACCTCCGGCATCGCGCGCAACCGCCCGCTGCAGATCGCCGTCGGCTGCGCGATCATGGCGTTCGCGTTGTGGTTCTCCGTTTCGATTCTCGTCTCGTCGCACGCGCAAGCGTTCTACTTGCAACCGTTGGTGCAGGCCGCCGCGGTAGCGATTATCGGCGCGATTGTGTACCAACGATCGCGCAGGGCTGCCGAATCTACCCCTTAACCGGCGTAGGCCGCCCGTCGCGGTCGATGGCGACCATGACGAATTTTCCGACGGTTGAGAGTTTGCGCTCGCCCGTTCCGGGGATCTCGCCCCAGAGTTCTACCTCTACCGTTACGGACGTGCGTCCGACGTTCACCACACGCGCGATGGTGTCGACGAAGTCGCCTTCGCGGATCGGCGATTTAAAGTCCACGCGATCGATTGAAGCGGTAACGACCGGTTTGTGCGCGGCGCGCATTGCGGCGATCGAGGCGACGACGTCCATCATCGCCACGGCTTTTCCGCCGAACAGCGTGCCGTAGTGATTGACGTCCGTCGGAAAAACGATTTCCGTGCGGCGCTCGACGATTTTTTGGGCTTGTCCGCTCTGCTCGCTCATCGGCGCGAAAGGTTCAAGCCCGCGCCGCCGAACCCCGCTGCGTGGACCTTGAACTTCGCAACCGCGTAGCGCTGGTAACCGGCGCAAGCAGCGGGCTCGGAAAAGCATGCGCGCTCGCGCTTGCCGCGGAAGGCGCGCGCGTCGCCGTCGCCGCCCGCCGGCGCGATGCGTTGGAAACCGTCGCAGCGCAAGCGCGTGAGTGCGGCGCGCCCGAGGCGCGCGCATTTGCCGTCGATTTGGCCGATGCAGATTCGATAGGTACGCTGATGCGCGAGGTCAACGGCGCCTTCGGAGGCGTGGATATTTTAATCGCCAACGGCGGCGGACCAAAACCGGGAACCGTCACGCAAACCTCGCTCGCCGATCGCGACGCCGCGTATCAAACGCTGCTGCGCAGCATGCTGCAACTCGTCGACGGCACGCTGCCGCATATGCGCCGGCAGCATTGGGGCCGCATCGTCGCGCTTACGTCGACGTCGGTGAAACAGCCCATCGCAACGCTCGCGCTTTCGAACATGTTTCGTACCGCGCTGATCTCCGCGTTAAAAACGCTCTCCGGCGAAGTGGCGCGCGACGGCGTGACGGTGAACGCGATCGCGACCGGACGCATTTTGACGGATCGCTTGAGCTCGCTGTACGGCGGCGCCGATGAGATTGCGGCGGCCGGACGCGAAGTGCCGATCGGCCGCGTTGCGCAGCCCGATGAATTCGCACCGCTCGTTGCATTCTTATGCGGCGAACCGGCGCGGTACATTACGGGCCAAACGATCGCGATCGACGGCGGCTTGATTTCCGGACTCTTCGGCTAGCGGTGAGCTTCGTTCGCATCGCTGCGGCAGCGGAGATTCCGCCGGGCGCGGCACGTGCTTTTGCGCTCGGCCGCTACGACATCGCCCTCTTTAACGTGGACGGCCGGTATTACGCGCTCGAGAACAGCTGTCCGCATCAGGGCGGCCCCATCGCGGACGGCTGGCTGGAGGGCGCTGAGGTGACATGTCCCTGGCACGGCTGGTGCTTCGACGTTCGAAGCGGCAAAATGACTCTTGGAGACTTCGCCCGGATAACGCGCTTTGCGGTGGAGCGCCGCGGCGAAGACCTGTACGTCGATCCCGAACCGCTCGAGGAGGCACCCTAACATGACGACCCCGACGCATACCGCCGCTTGGGATGGCACCGTGGGAACCGCCGGCGGACCGGCCTTCGGCAGAGCCTTGGCCGCATTTGCCGCGGAGCGCGAGATAGAGCCGGAGCGCCTCGCTGAGGCCTGCGGCGTTGGCGGCGCCGAGATCGAGGGCGTGTTTCTGGGCACGCGGCGGGTCGGAATCAGCGCGCTCGCCCGCATGGTGCAAGCCCTGCGCTCCAAACCTATCGAGTTCATGCAGAAGACCGGGATCCTCTCGCTCGAGGCGTATGCGATCGGGCTCGACCCGCTGTACTTTTTGCCCGAAGGGCAGATCCGGTACGATGCCCGCATCTACATGCGTGAGATTAATCCGCGCCACGCCGTGCCGGAGGCGGACATGACCAAGCGAAACACGACGATGAAGGCGATCGCCGAAGACCCGCTGCTCGATCCGCTGGGGAAGATCGAACTCGAACTGGCCTACTTGCTCCGCACCGCGGTTCAGGAGACCGGCGGCGCGCTCTAGCTACGCCCAAAGTCGTAACGGGGAGCCCGCGGATTCGAGGAGAATCGTGGGCGGATGCAATTAGTGGAAGGCAAACGCATCGCCGCATTGGTCGGCGACGGCTTTGAAGAATCCGAACTGACCGAGCCGCGCCGCGCGCTCGAGGAGGCCGGCGCGATCGTCACGATCGTCGGCATCGACGAGAAATCGCGCCAAAAGATCCGCGGCAAGAAGGGTCTCGACGACGGCGGTTCGGTGAAAGCCGAAGAACTGGTCGGTGACTGCACCGGTGAAGATTTTGATGCGCTGCTCATTCCCGGCGGCGTCTCGCCGGATCACATCCGGACGAACAAGGAAGTGCAACGCTTCGTGCGCGAGTTCGACGCGGCGAAGAAGCCGGTGTTCGTCATCTGCCACGGCCCGCAAGTCCTGATTTCGGCGCAGATCGTGCGCGGGCGCCAGTTGACGGGCGCACACTCGATCGCCGATGACATTCGCAATGCCGGGGGCTTGTATCGCGATCAGCCGGTCGTGCAAGACAGCAACTGGGTGAGCTCGCGCGGCCCCGAAGATCTCGCGCAGTTCAACCGCGCCATCGTCGAAAAACTCGCGACGGCAACGCCGCCGCAGGCCGTCTAAACCGGGTCGTAGCGCGCGAGCGCTTCGCCGTATTGGCGAAGCGCTACGAACCCCGCGATCGCGCAGGCCAGGATGCCGGCGAGCGCCCATTCCCAAAGCGCGAAAGCGAGAATCGCCGGCGCGCAAGCAATGCCGATGTAGAGCAGGCGCGCGGCGCCTTTGCGCAGCGTGCCGCACAGCGCGGTGAGCGTCCCCGCGCAGATCGCGCTTGCCGAAAGCGCTACCAGCGGCGCGGAGGGATATGCAAACCACGCGCTCACCGTCCAGTAGAGCGCGCATGCGCACAGCACGATAATGCAAGGTACCAGCGCGGTGGCGCGCGCGAGCTCGCGCCCGTACAGCGGCGCGCTTTGTTCGCACAGCTCCAGTTCGCGTAAACGGCCGCCGCCGCGCTGCAGCAGCGCTACGGCGATGCCCGCGAGCGTGCCGAAGATTAAACAGCCGGCGAATTGCGCGAGCGTATCATCGTAGCGCTGCACATAGGCGAGCAGCCCGCACGCGGCAGCGCCGAGCAGCAAAATCCAGAGTTCTCTGCGCAAACGCGCGCCGACGATTGCGATCGTTGCGGCGCCGTGCGTCATACGCGCACCGGCGTAAGGCTGAAGCGGTCGGCATCGCGCTGCGAGACGTGCGTAGAGAAAATTGCCCGATTGCCCGCAGCTTGCAGAATTTGCGGCGCATATGCCGCTTGCGGACGATCGAGGACGAGCAGTTTCGGATCGCCGAGCAGCGCGCCGACGAGCGGATACGCGAAGGCCTCGTGCACGCCGTCGAGGTGCGAAAGCAGCGCACGTGCGCGCACGATCGTTTGCGCGTGCGGCAAACCCCACAACGCGGCGCGGTATTCGACATAGCGCGCGAACGAGGGAAAGTCGTTCGAAACTGCTTCGTGCGGAACGAAGCCGACCATGCGCTTGAATTGCACCGGCTGAATGCACGGATCGAACGCGCCCACGTAAACTGCTCCCGAACTGGGTTTTACCAGCCCTGCAGCCATCATCGCGACGATTGCCGCGCAACGTTCGCCCGCGCAGGCGTACGCGAGGCTCTCGCCTTCATCGAGCTCGAGCGTTACGGGCGGAATCGCCGGCACACCGCGCTGAACGAAGCTCGCTTCGCGAAACTGCAGCAGCGCCATCGCTACTCTACGATCTCCAGGCGCGGGTTAAGACGTTCGGGACGCCCGACTTTGTGGCACTCGCGCCACTCGCCGTCCTTTTGAATCGCCACGATGTCCGCGGTGAAATCGAACTTGCCCGAGCCTTCGAAAAACGCGCTGCCGACGGCATAGGCATCGACGGGAACGCCGTCGCGTTCGAATTCGCGGATGCGCTGCGGGTTGAAGCCGCCGCTCACGACGATCTTCACGTGACCGAAACCTTCGGCGTCCAGCGCTTTGCGCACGTTGAAAACGAGTTGCGGAATGACGCCCGTCGGTTTGAACGTGCCCATCATGTTCCAAATCGACTTGTCGACGAGTGTGCCGGACGTGTCGAGCCGCACGCCCCACAGCCGATCGCCCATCGCGCGCGCGACGGCAAGGCTGGTGCCGACGCAATCGTTATCGAAATCCACCAGCGCGATGACGTTCAGATCGCCGTTCGCGAACTCCGCAAATTTTTGCGTGGCGAGCACCGTGTCGCCGCCGTACGCGGCGATAAGCGCGTGCGGAACCGTGCCCATGCCGCGGGCGCCCCACCATTCCGCGTTCGCGTCGGTGGAAACACCGAGCGCTCCCGAGATGTACGCGGCGTAGCCGTCGCCGGTTTGCACCAAGTGATGGTCGAAGCGCGCGGGAAAAAACAGCACTTGCTTTCCGCCGGCTGCGTCGACAATCTCTCGCGCGTTCGTCGCGATGCGCGTGCGTCGCGAGAGCACGCCCAAATACGGCGTTTCCAGATGCGCGAAGAGCGAGTAATCGCCTTCGACGGTGAGCACCGGCTCGTACGGCCCGATGCGGTCGCCGTCGTGCAGCGCTTTTACGCGAAGATGCGGCCAGCCGTCTTCCCACGCGCCGCCGCCGGCGTGCCGTCCGGAACACAAGCGCAATATCGCGAGCGCTTCGTCGATGCCGCCGAGCACGGCGTCGTTGCGCTGAAAGATTTGCATGCGCACGATCGGATGGTACTCGTCGCGCAATAAGATCTGTCGCGCACGGTTGAAGTACGTGTCCGAATAATAGCCTTCGCGCATTTTTTCGACCGGCAGATTGAATATCTCCGGCCGCAGTCTGGGTCTGTTCACGGCTCAGGTACTATAGTACGGTGGGGAAGGGCCGCCCTGCGGCGAAGCGCCGTGTTCCATGCCTTCGAATGCCGACGTTGCCCGCACCCTCATGCGCATCCGGACGCTCATGGAGCTCTCCGGCGAAACATTTTACAAATTCATGGCTTACGAGCGGGCCGCATCCGCCATCGAGAACGCGCCTCCGGTCGCCGATCTGGTTGCGTCCGGTGAGTTGACGGCGCTGCCCGGCATCGGCAAATCGCTCGCGGGCGCGATCGAGGAGATCTTGCGCCGCGGCAGCTGCGAGCAGCTCGATCTGCTGCAAGGCCGCTATCCCGAAACAATCTTCGACCTGCTCGGCGTCTCGGGCATCGGCGTAAAGACTGCAGCGATGCTGTTCGAACAATACGGCATCGGCTCGCTGCCCGATTTAGAGAAGGCGATCGATTCAGGCGTGCTGGACAGCGCGCCGCGCATGGGGCGCAAGACCATCGAGAACATCCGGCGCGGCATACTCGCATTTCGCGGGCGGCAGAATCGCACGCCCCTCGCTCGCGCGCTTGCAATCGCGCGCGACGCGATGGCGTATCTGCAAGATGGGCCGCCGCTGCACCGGCTTACGTATGCCGGAAGTTTGCGCCGCGCGGAACCGACGGTCGGCGACATCGACATCGTCTGCACGTCCGATGAAGCGGCCGCCGTTATCGAACGCTTCGTCACATGGGAACGTGCGGAGGCGGTGCTCGCGGAGGGACCGACCAAAGCCAGCATTTGGCTCGAGGGCGGTTTGCAGATCGATCTGCGCGTGCTGCCGGATCACCTCTACGGCAATTTACTGCAGCATTTCACCGGCAGCCGCGAGCACAATATTCAGTTTCGCGAATACGCGGTGCGCAAAGGGCTGCGCGTGAGCGAGAACGGGATTCTGAACCTGGAAACCGGCGACGTGATTACCTGCACCGACGAAGCGGGCGTGTACGAGGCGCTCGGCATGCAATTCATTCCGCCGGAGATGCGCAGCGGAGTGGGCGAGATCGAACTCGCATTGCGGCGCGAGATTCCGGAATTAGTCAGCTTGCCGGATCTGCGCGGTGATTTTCACATGCACTCCACGTGGAGCGACGGCCGCAACGAACTCGAAGAAATGATCGCCGCCTGCGCCGGCCGCGGTTACGAGTACCATTCGATCTCGGACCATTCGCAAGGCCGCGGCCGCATCGGCATGCTGCCCGAGCGCGTGCGCGAACAGCGCGCGCTGGTACGCGAAATCGGCAGCCGCTACGGTATCCGGACGCTCTGCAGCAGCGAAGTCGATATCCGCGCCGATGGTTCGATGGATTATCCCGACGATTTGCTCGCGAGCTTGGACATCGTCGTTGGCAGCGTGCACTCGGCGTTCAATCAATCTCGCGAGGAGATGACTCGCCGGCTCATCGCCGCGTGCGAGAATCCGTACGTCACAATCATCGGTCACCCGACGGGACGCAATCTGGAAACGTTCCCGGGTTATGAATTCGACTACGACGCGGTGTTCGCGGCTGCGGCGCGCACGGGAACCGCGATAGAGATCGACGGGCAAGCGATGCGCCTCGATTTACCCTGGGCGCTTGTGCAGCGCGCGAAAAACTTTGGCGTAACGTTTACGACCGACAGCGACGCGCACGATACGGGACAACTCGATTTCGCCGAGCTCGCCGTAAGTCAAGCGCGGCGCGCCGGTCTGACGCCCGCCGACATTCTCAATACCAAGCCACTCGATGAAGTACTGGCATTCGTGCGCAAGAAGCGCGAGGCCGCGGTATGAGTTCCACGATTGCAACCGCGCGCGCGAGCGGCTATCGCGGCGAGGTCGCGATCTTCGTGCACGGCGTCGGATCGACCGCCGCAATCTGGGATTATCAGCTCGAAGCGTTTGCAGACGCGTACCGCTGCTTCGCGGTCGAGTTGCGCGGCAACGGCGTGCCGAACCCCGAAGCGCCGCCGGAAACGATTACGCGCGAAGGTTTCGTCGCCGACGTGCTGGCGGTCGCCGACGCCGCCGGCGCGGATCGCTTTCACTTCATCGGCTGCAGCTTGGGCGGAGTGATCGGATTCGAACTGTGGAAACGCGCGCCGTCGCGGCTGCGCTCGCTGACGTTCGCCGGCAGCTTCGCGGCATATCCGGATTCAGAGACTTACGTTGCCGGCGTGATCGCTTCGGTGCAGGCCGCAGGAACGATGGAAGCGTTCGCGCACGAACGCGCGCGGAAACTCGGCATGCCGCCGGGCCGCCGCACCGACGAAACGATCGCGCAGATGGCGTGCAAGAGCGTGCCTTCGTACATCGCGTCGACGCGCGCGACGTGGACCGGCGATTATCGCACGGCGCTTTCCGGCATTACGGTTCCGTCGCTCGTAATCTACGGCGAGAACGATCGCGTTGCGCCTGCGTGGATGTCCGAAGAGATTGCGGCCGGCATTTCGGGCGCTCGTTTAGAATGCATCGCCGGCGCCGGCCACGTGACGAACGCCGACGCCCCCGAAGCTTTCAACGCATTATTGCGCGAATTTTTGTCTTCCATCTAGCGGGCTCGACGTCGCTCGGCTATGGTTCGACAGCGCTGCGCGCGCTCACCATGACAAGCTATCAAGCTCTTAATCAGTCATGGTGAGCCGTGCGTAGCGCTGTCGAACCATAGCCGAGTTATGACGAGGCCAGCTCCGATGCAACGCGTTCGCGGTGCGTGTAAACGTTGAAGCGCGAGCCGCGGACGAAGCCCAGGAGCGTAATGCCGAAATCCTGGGCGAGTTGTACCGCAAGGCTGCTCGGAGCCGACACCGCGCACACCATCGGAATGCCGGCAACGATGCTCTTTTGCAGCAACTCGTAGCTCGCGCGTCCGCTGACGAGCAGCACGCAGCCGTGCAACGGCAGTTTTCCGTTCATCAAGGCCCAGCCCACAATCTTGTCGAGTGCGTTGTGCCGTCCGACGTCCTCGCGCAAAGCGAGCAGATTGCCATTCTTGTCGAAAAGCGCCGCCGCGTGCAATCCGCCCGTCGAAGCGAACACGCGCTGTGCCTCGCGCATCTTTTCCGGTAATCCCCGGATAAATGCCGCGTCGACTGCCAGCGAATCGTCGATGCGCTCCGCGCGGGTCTGCAGCGCTTCGATGCTCGCTTTCCCGCATACGCCGCAAGCGCTCGACATGGTGAAATGCCGTTCCAGCCGCTCGAGCGGACGCGCTTGCGCGCCCGGGATGCCGACATTGACGATATTGTACCTTTGCTCGGCGTCCACCGCCGGATCGATGCAATAAGAAATGCCCGCAATCTCTTCACGCGAAGCGACGATGCCTTCACTGTGCAGAAAACCGGCGGCCAATTCGAAATCGTTGCCGGGTGTGCGCATGGTGACCGCTGCGGTTTGCGTGCGTCCGTTCAAGACCAGACGAATTTCGAGCGGTTCTTCCGTTGCCAGATCGTCGCCGACTTCGCGCTGCGATTCATCCGCGAACGTCACAACGCGCGCCGGCGTCGTTAATCCGGGGCGGGGCGTTTCAAACGCTTCCATGATTTTATTGTACAGGTTCGAGCGTGCTCGCCGCCAGCGTGAGCAGCAGCACGCCCAAATAGAGCGGAGCGCTCCACCAGCCAAGGCGCGGCTGCAGCGCGACCGCCAGTCCGATGGCCAGCGCGATGCCGGGCGGCGTAACGCGCGAATTGCCCGCGATGAATTTGTAGATTTTTTTCATGCGCGTACCGGCCGCCGGAGCGCGCCAATGAGTACGAACGCCGCAGCGAGGTAAAAGCCGACGATCCAGGCCAGCGTGCCTTCCGCGGCCCACCAGTGCAGACCCAATCCCTCACCGCTCCAGAACGTGCCGAACGAGAGCAGCATGATGCCGACGATAAAGCCCATCGCATTTTCCGGTACGCGTGAGAACGGATGGCGCAGCAAGACCGCCGTGCCCGCGACGATCGCACCTGCCGCGAGCGCGCCGCCCGCTGCCCAAAGGAACGTCCCTGCGCGCGCGGCCGAAAACGTGATGACGATGACGGCAACCTCGAGCCCTTCGAGCAGCACGCCGTTAAATGCGGTGGCGAAGCCAAAGCGCGCCGCATCGCGCTGCGCGCGCATCTCGGCCACTTCTTTATCGAAGGTTGCAGCCTCGTCGCGCATCGCTTTCCGTCCGGCGTACCGCCATATCGCTTTGCGCAGCCACGTATAACCGAAGAGCGTGAGGAAAATGCCGATAGCGATCTTCAGCGCATCGATCGGTACCCAATACAGCAACGCCGGCCCGAGTACGCCGGTGATGACTATCAGCGCGCCGATCGCCCATGCCGTAGCACTCAATGCGACGCGCCATCCCGCGGTGTAACCGACGGCGAGCACAATGGTCGCTGCCTCGACGAATTCCAGGCCCGACGCGAGAAACGTCGTGCCCGCCGCTACCCAACCGTTCATCGCTGCGCCGCCGCGTGCGCGATCACGTCGTTCAACACACGCGCATCAGCGGCGTCGGGTTTGCTGAAGTCCAGCTTTGCGCTAATCGCCGCGCCGTACGCGGCTTTGGTGTTGCGCGCGTTCAGGTCGATGCCCGGTTTTACGGCATCGAACGGACCGGCGTTCGATGCCGCTGTGCCGAAGGCGTCGTACAAAGGCCTCGCGACCGTATCGTACGCCGACAGCGGCTGCAGGCCCAGAATAAGTTCGATCGTGCGCACGAAAGCGGCGGTTGAATAGTGCTCGTGATACGTGCCGCGCTTGGCATACGGACTTGCGACGTAAAAGGTCGAGCGCTGGCCGCTCACATGATCCGGTCCGTTTTGGGCGTCGTCTTCAAGAATAAAAATTGCGGTAGACCTCCAATAGGGCGAGCGTGAGACGTCGTCAACCAGCCGTCCCACCGCCCAATCGTTCTGCGCGACGTACGCTTGCGGCGTGAACGCGCCGGCTTTCGTGCCGCTGGTGTGATCGTTCGGCAGATACACGATTTCCAGGGCCGGCAACGAGCCCGTCGCGATGAAACGGCGGAACTCGCGCCGCCACTCCGCGTACCTGTCCGCGTCGTTGTAATTCAGGTCCCAACCGACATAATTCGGATCGAAGTGCCCTGTCAGCCCGGGAAAGGTGTTGATCGAGAGCGGTATCGGCGAGCGCGGCGCGCGGTCGACGTCCTCGCCGTAATCGCGGTACGTGATGTGCGCACGCTTCGCCGCGTCCCACAGGTAGCCGCTGTGCGGGACGTCCGGCGCCGTTCCGTTCTGCATGTCGTACTCGTCGCGGCGGCCGCCGTACGTAGGCGGCCACATGCGCTCCACATAATCATTCGCAAAAGCCGCATCGGTCCAGTTGTGCCCGTCGGCGCTGACCTGCGCGTTCGTGTACGCATTGTCGAAGACGCCGAAGCGTCGCGCGAGCGCGTGCTGATTCGGGGTAATCGCGTTGCCGAACGCAGTCAGGCGCGCGTCGCCGTTTCCTTCCTTCAGGTCGCCCAGTACCTGATCGTACGAACGGTTCTCTTTGATGATATAGATGACGTGCCGGATGGGACCGCGTTTACGCAGCACGGTTTGCGCCGGAATGCTCCATTGCGGTTCGGCGTTCGCGATCACGGTTTGCGTCGCAGCGTTCGAATTGTAAACGCTTGGCGGAATCGCGCGCACGGACCCCACCGTTATAGCAGCGATGTAGCCCGGCGATTTGCGCGTAAACGGATCGAATTGCGGATTTGCCGGCGAGCCTTCGCCTTTACCGTTCGCTACGTACAGCGTGCCGTCGCTTCCCATGGCAAGTCCGGTGGGATACCAGCCTGCCGGGATGCGCCGCACGACGCGATCGCGCTGCACGACCGCGACCGCGTTCTCCGCACCGAGCGAAACGAACAGCGTGCCGTTGCGTTCCAGCAGCGCGTTCGGCGATGCGCCCGGGCCCGAGATTCTGCCCTTCTGTAAGCCGACCGCGATCTGGCGTTCCAAGCGGTTCGTATGCGTGTCGATTGCGCCGACGCGGTCGTCATCGCTTTCGGCAACGTAGAGGGTCGCGCCATCTTGCGAGAGCGCGAGCGCGCCCGGATGCAAGCCTACGGAAATGCTTGCGCCGACGCGTTTTTCCGCGACGTCGATCGCTCGCACGGCGTTCTCGCCGCGTACCGAGACGTACAGCGTTTTACCGTCGTGCGAGAATGCCAGCGCGCTCGGATGCGCGCCGGCAGCGATGCGTGCGCCGTCCAGCGTGACGTTTGAAGAAGCGTCGTTCGCAGCAGCGACGAGCGCGCCGTGCATCGCCACCGCGGCCGGCCACGTCCCTTTCGCGGAATCGCTTACCGCGACGGTGCGCGTGCCGAGATCTACCGTGAGGATTGCATCGGCGTTGGCGCCGGCAAGCATCACATGCGACGCGTCGCGCCACACCGGCGCGCCAAAGGCGCCGGCGAGCGGAACAGTCATGCGCTCGCGCAGCGTCTTTGCATCGAGGATGCGCAATGCCGCCGGGTTTGCTCCCGACTCGAGCACGGCCAGCATGCTGCCGTTCGGCGAGAGTGCGATCCCCTGAGGCATCGTTCCGGTCTTTGCAACCGCGCCGGGCGCGGGCGAGAGCCGCCAGCCGCTGGGCAGAGTCACCGGTGCGGCCGCAAACGCAAAAGCGGAAGCGCACGCCGCTGCGAGTCCCGCAGCAAGCAGGATACGTCGTCTCATGACGGCGGGTTTCTACAAGGACCGGGCCGCAGCATCCGGAATCGGACCTCACGTGAATTTATCTGAAATTACCGTCTACGCCGGCGGCGGTTTCCGCCCGTACGACGACGCCAAGGTCGGCCTGCTCACGCATGGCCTGCAATACGGTACCGGATGCTTCGAAGGCATTCGCGGATACTGGGTGCCCGACGAACGCGAACTTTTCCTGATGCAACTGCGGGAGCATTACGAACGGCTTGCGATATCGGCGAAGATTCTGATGATGGAGCTGCCGCACTCGACGGAAGAGCTCATGCAGATTACCACCGAGTTGTGTGCGCGGAACCGCTTCGAAACCGACATCTACATCCGCCCGTGCATTTTTAAAGCCGCCGAAGACGTCGGCGTGCGTTTGCACAACGTTCCCGATGCATTTGCGATTATTCCGATACCGTTCACGCGCTATCTCGACGCGAGCGAAGGCTTAAAGGCGGGCACGTCGTCCTGGCGCCGCGCCGACGATTCAGCGGCGCCGCCGCGCGCGAAGATCACCGGTTTGTACGTCAATAGCGCGCTCGCGAAGAGCGAAGCGGTGGCGAACGGCTTCGACGAGGCAATCATGCTCTCGCACGACGGCCACGTCGCCGAAGGTTCCGCCGAGAACGTCTTCATGGTGAAGAACGGCGTGCTCTATACGCCGGATCCGTCGCAAAACGTGCTGGAAGGGTGCACGCGCCGTTCCATCATGCAGATCGCGAGCAGCGAGTTCGGAATTCCGATCGTCGAGCGCTCGATCGATCGAAGCGAACTCTACGGTGCGGATGAGATTTTCTTCACCGGCACTGCGGCCGGCGTGCTGTACGTGAAATCGATCGATCGCCGCATTGTCGGCGACGGCACGATCGGTCCCGTTGCGAAGAAGCTCGGCGAGTACTACGAACGCGTGACGCGCGGCAAAGAAGCGAAATACGCCTCGTGGCTTACGAAGACGTACGCGGGACGTGAAGTTAAGGCGTAGCTGAGGGGGCGGGAGCGGCCGTGGGCGTTCCCCACATCGGCACGTCGGAATCCGCATCGGCAGCGTCCGGTGCATCTTGCGGCGCGGGCGTTGCCTGCGCCGCGTCATTTACGGCGTCGATGCCGTTCGCGGCGCGCCATTTCGCCAACCGCTCGATGTGCGTGTACGCGACTTTCGAAATGCGGTGGATGATGCTGCGGCCGACGGGCAGCGAGGGCAGATCGGTCGTCATCACGGCGATGACGTATGGCGCGTCCGCATAGACGATGCCCACGTCGTTCAGCGTGTCGTCAAACGATCCGGTCTTGTGCGCGATCGGAATGTCCGGCAGCGGCACGGGCAGCAGCGTGTTAATCTCTTGATGCTCCAGGATCGCAATCATCTGCTTCGACGACCACTCGTCGATCAGTTTGTTGCGCGCCATATCGCTGAGCAAACTCACCATATCCGACGGCGTCGTACGCAGCGAGGTGCGCACGCTCCACTCCGCTGTGCGGATGTAGTCGGTCAGTTTCGTGTGGTGCAGGCCCAATTCGCGCATCGTCGCGTTGATGTGCGCCCGCCCCACTAGACGGATGAGCATGTTCGCGGCGGTATTGTCGCTTACCGTGATCATCTGCGCGAGCAGTGTCGACACGGGGAACGTCGCGCCGACCGGCGAGGAGGCGATATCGCCGGATCCCCAGTCGCGATCGCTCGCGTAGAGTTCCACGCGCCGGTTCAGATCGAACTTACCGGCCTCCATTTGCCGGAAAACTTCCACCATGACCGGGATCTTGATCGTGCTGGCTGCGGGCATCACGGCGTTCATGTTGTAGCCGGATGTGTAACCCGTGCTCAGGTCGCGAATCTCCACTGCGACCTTCGCGCTCGTGTGCTCGCCGACGCTTGCCAGCGTTGCTTGCAACTGCGCAAGCGGCGCGGGCATATCGATCTGCGCATCGGCGTTAGCAACGGCCGACACGGCGAAAATCAAAGTCGTTACGAGAGCAACGATTTGCCGCATACAGTTTAGTATCGGCACTTTCGCTGAGACTTTTATCCCACCTCCGGGCTCATCGCGGCGGGCGTTAGGGCGCGCGGCTCTTAACGTGTGCGCGGTTCTTCTTTGGTCATGGTGAGCGCGCGTTAGCGCAGTCGAACCACGGCCGAGTTATGACGAGGCCCTACAGCTTTCCAAAAAAGGACGTTACGTCGATATAAAGTTTTTTTGTGTCGCCGTTGGCGCACCAAAGTGTTAGGACGTCATATTCGTGAGCGCTCTTTTGGACGAGCGCTTGTTGTTTTTCCCACCAGTGGCCGGATGGGCAGTGTTGTTCGAGCAAATAGCTGCGTTCGTTGGCTGCGCCGCTGGATTCGTCAGCTGCGCCGTTTACCAGGGCATCCTCGAACGAGGAGCCGGTGTGCACCGTAGCGGTGAGCGGCGGCATAGCGTCTAGCGCGGCGTCGGGCATCGTGACGTCCAGCCATTGCATGACGTTGTCGCGAAACGAATAGCGCCAGCTCAAGCCGTCTTTCGTTTTATAAGTCAGCAACTGCGTACCGTTGGGCGAGGTTATTTCGGCCTTGCCGAGCTTTGCCGTTACGTCGTTCTGCGACATGGCAAGGGAAATACCGTGCGGATCTACTTCCGATGGAGCGCTGTCGTCCATCACCGATCGACGGATGCCGATTGAGGCGGCGCGGCCTTTGTGGAAGCTCACGTCGAGCAGGCCTGAGGCGCGATCGATGTTGTAGGCGATCGACGTCATCGGTGCGATGGCGGGCTCGGGATACATAAAGCCCGTTTCACCGGTCGTTGTGAGGACTTCGGATTCGGGTTGACCGAGCGTGACGCCCATCCATGTGAGCGGTGCCGGCGGCGCTGCCGGTTTTGCAGGCTTTGCATGCGGTGGTGCAGCGATCGCGATTTGCGTGAGCGCGCAAAAAGCGATGGCGGTTGTGATGAAGCCTTTCATCGGGTGTCCCTCCTTAGTACGGAATGCCGTCCGCTGCGGGGGCCCGGACTTTGCCGACAAGGCCGGCGATGGCGAACAGCGCGGCGACGTACGGGAGTGCTTGCATCGCATCCGCGGGGAGCCAGCTGATGTGGCCTTGCAGAACGTATTGCAGCGCTTCGAAAAATCCGAAGAAAATGGCGGCGCCGGTTGCGCCCCACGGCGTCCAGCGGCCGAAAATGACCGCTGCGAGCGCGATGAATCCGCGTCCCGCCGTCATGCCGTCGGAGTAGATGTTGACCTCGCCGATGGAAAGGAACGCGCCGCCCAAACCGGCGAGCGCGCCGCTTAGGATGACCGCGTACAAGCGCAAACGCAGCGGGTGCAAACCGGCGTCGTGCACGGCGCGCGGATTCTCGCCGCATGCGCGCACGCGCAAACCCCACGGAGTGAAGTACAGGACGCCGTGCAGTAATGCCGCGCATGCGAACGCAATAGCGACGAGGATCCAGAAATTGTTGCCTAGTGCGCTCACTTGCGGACTCGCGCCGGGCTGATTGTAAATCAGCGTCAGCGCGTACGCTGCGCCGCCGGCGGCAACGAGGTTGATGCCGGTTCCGGCAACGATTTGATCGACTTTAAATACGGTCGCCGCGAATCCGAGTATGAAGCCGAGTAGGGCTCCGGCCGCGATGCCGGCGATGATGCCGATTACCGGGCTGCCGGTCATTCCGGAGAAGAGCACGGCGGTGAACGCGCCGCCGATCATCATGCCTTCAAGGCCGATGTTCACCACGCCGGAGCGTTCGGAGATCACGCCGCCGAGCGCGGCGTAAATAATCGGCGTTGATTTGATGAGCGTGAGCGTTAGAAGCGTGACGATGAGCGCGCCGCCGGCAGAACTCATATCGGTGCGGCCTCCGCGCGCGTTGCAACGTACCGGCGCGCGGCCAGCACGAGGATGATCAAGCCTTCGATAACGTGGATCGCGTCTTTCGGCACATCCGCGAGCGCTTGCATCGCAAGGCCGCCGGCCTCTAAAATGCCGAAGCCGAAGGCGGCTACGCAAACCCAAAGCGGATTCAGATCGCCCACGAGTGCGACAGCAATTGCGGTGTATCCGTAACCGGGAGAGAGCTGCGTGTTGAAGCGGTGCAGCACGCCCGTTACGATCGTCGCGCCGCCGAGTCCCGCGATTGCGCCCGACAGCGTTAATGCCAACAGCGTCATGCGCGGCATGTTCACGCCGTTGCGGCGCGCGGCGTCCGGTGCTTCGCCTGAGGCGCGCAATTCATATCCGAAGACGGTGCGCTTGAGCAGCCAGCGCAGCACGATCGCCGCGCCAATCGCGATGACGATCGCGATTGAAAGGCGCGTATCGGGAATGAGCGTCGGCAGATATGAACTCGCCGGCAGCGGCGTCGTTTCGGCACCCGACGCATTCGAGGCCTTGAGCGGCCCGGATACGAGATAGTTTGCAACCGCAAGCGCCACGAAATTCAGCATCAGCGTCGAGATGATCTCGTTCGCGTTGAACTGTGCGCGCAGCCATCCCGCGATGCCGCCCCAAATGCCGCCGCCGACGAACCCGGCCGCGAGCAGCACGAAGATTGCGAGCGGCGTCGCCGGGGCGAAGTGCGCGCCCAGCGCGCCCGCGGCGAGCCCGCCGATGACGAGTTGTCCCTCCGCACCGATGTTGAACAAACCGGCCCGGAACGCGAGCGTGATGCCGAGCGCGGGGAACAGCAGTGCGGTGGTCTGCACGAGCGTTTCCGCAATTTGATTGCGGCCGCCGAGCGATCCGATGAAGAGCGCTTCGAATCCATCGAGGGGACTTACGCCTGCGACGAGCATCGCAACCGCCGCAAGAAAGAATGCGAGTAAAATAGCGCCGGCCGGTCCGCCAAGCGTGCGCTTCAGATAACTCATACGGAAGACCCCGCCATCAAATTGCCGATACGTCCGCGATCGATGTTCGCGCCGGAGAATTCGCCGGCGATCGCGCCGCGGTACATCACCAGCACCCGATCGGCGAGCGCGAGAATTTCATCCAACTCGAAGGAGATGAGCAGAATCGCTGCGCCGGCATTCCGCGCCTCGATCAAGCGCGATTGCACGAGCGCCGCCGCGCCGACGTCGATGCCGCGTGTCGGTTGATACGCGAGCACGAATTCCGGATCGCCGAGCAGCGAACGTCCGACCACAATCTTCTGCTGATTGCCGCCCGACAGCGTGCCTGCGGCGACGTCTAGCGAGGCCGCGCGAACATCGAAGCGCTGCGCGATCGCTTCGGCATCCGCGCGCGCGCTGCGCCGGTCGACCAATATGCCGCGCCGCGCGGAGGGCAAGCGCTGACGTCCGAGCACGGTGTTGTCGACGATCGACCAGTTCAGCACCAAGCCTTCGCGGTGTCGGTCTTGCGGAATGATTCCGGTGTGCGGCGGACGCTGCATTTCGCCTTCGAACGGAATGACGCCCGCGATGGCATCGGCAAGCGTGGTCTGTCCGTTGCCTTCCACGCCCGCAATGCCGACGATTTCGCCTGCGCGCACCTCGAAGTTCAGGCCGTTGAGCGCGACGCTGCCCGTTCCGGCGCGCAAATTCCGTACGCTAAAGCGCGGTGCAGGCGCGGTTTCGCTGCGCTGCGCGACCTGGGGAAGCTCGCCGCCGACCATCGCGCGCGCGATCTCATCGACGCTCGTGGATGCCGTCTCGAAACGCGCGACGATCTTGCCGTGGCGCATTACACTCACGCGCGAACTGTACGCGAGCACTTCGTGCAATTTGTGCGTCACGATCATGATCGCCGTGCCCCGCGCGGCCAGTTGCGTAATGGTTTTGAAGAAACTATCGATCTCGGCCGGCGCTAGTGCCGCTGTCGGTTCGTCTAGCAGAAGTACCGCCGGTTCGCGTTCCAGTTCGCGCAGCAGCTCGACTCGCTGTTGTACGCCGATCGGAAGTTCGTCCACGAACGCGTCAGGATCGATCTCCAAGCCGTTGTCGCGCGCGAGCGCCCGTACGCGTTCGCGCCCGGCGCGCGCATCGATGCGCCAGCCGCGTCGCGGTTCGCGACCCAGCATGACGTTCTGCCACACGCTAAGGCGGCCGACGAGCTGAAAATGCTGGTGGACCAACCCTACGGTGCCGGCGGCCCGGACGGTTCCCGCGTCGGGTTTGATCGCGCCGAATGCGACGTTCGCAAGCGTCGATTTTCCGGCGCCGTTCTCGCCGACCAGCGCGTGAATCTCGCCTGCGCGCAAGTCGAGATCGACGCCGCCGACGGCGACGACGCCCGGATAGGCTTTTTGAATGCCGCGCAGTTCGAGCGCGGGCGCGTCCGGCGCTAGAGGTTCGCGGGCTTCCACGTCGCCAGTGCCTCACGGGTGTAGGGAACGGTAATTTTGCCGGCGATGATTGCCTTACGCAGCGTGTCGAGCGTTTGCAATTGCGCTGAAGAGATTGCGCTGCGCGTGTATTTGAAGTCGGTCAGCGAGATGCCGCGATCTTTCAGTCCGAGGACGACGTGCCCGTGCGGCGGATGGCCCGTTTGGATGCCTTTGGCAATGTCGAACACCGCGATGTCCACGTGTTTCACCATGGACGTGAGTACTTTACCGGGCGCGACCGCGTCTTGATCGTTGTCCACGCCGATGATGTAGTACCCCTGCGGGCGCGTGCGCGCCGCGTCGATCGCGCCCAGGCCCACTTTGCCGGCAGCGGTGTAAATGATGTCGGCTCCGCCGTTGAAGAGCAGGTTCGCCAGTTCCTTACCGGTTGCAACGTCGTCGAACGATCCGGCGTACTTCACGTCGACTTTCACCGACGGATCGATCTGCCGCACGCCCGCCTCGTAACCGGCTTCGAACTTGCGGATCAGCGGAATGTCCATGCCGCCGATGAAGGCGACGTGCTTCGTTTTACTGACCATCGCGGCGAGCGCGCCGGCCAAGAACGATCCGTCCTCTTCTTTGAAGGTGACCGAGATGATGTTCGGTGCGGGAACCACGTCGTCGATGATAGCGTAGTTCTGCTGGGGAAATTGATGCGCGACTTGCTGCAAATCGTCGCCCATCAGAAAGCCGATGGCGTAGATCATGTTGAAGCGCGCTTCGGAGAGCACCGTCAGGTTCGGCTGATAATCCGCTGCAGATTTGGACTGCAGCACCTTGATGTACGCGTCCAGATCGGCGCGCGATCGCAGTAAGCCGTTGTACGCGGAGTCGTTAAACGACTTGTCGCCCAGACCGCCGACGTCGGTGACCATGCCCAGGGTGAGCTGGCCCGGACGCGGGTGCACGTGCCGGCCGACGCAGCCGCCGAGCGAAAGCGCAAACGCGGCCGCCGCGATACTGCTAAGAATCGCCCGACGGTTCATCGGACCCATGTACGGAACCGATGCCGCAGAAGCCTTTGCGGGGAACAGTAGAAGCATGCCGGACATGCAAGCGAAGGATCTTCGTGTGACTGCGCCGCGGCGGTGGTCCGACGAACTGGGCGGACTCCACTGGCTGCCGCGCATCATCGATAAGGCTCGGGCTGCGATGAAAGGCACGCTGGGAGACTACCTCTACGGGCAAAGTCCGATGGACCGCAGCCTGCTCCGCGCGCTCGGACTGAGTTACAAGGAGTTCACGGCGATCGTGCGCGAGGCCGGCGACGACGACGAGCGCGTGGTCGCGCTGCTCGAAGAACGCTGTCCCGACGGCCTTGCCCTGGCGCGCCGCTGGAGCGATGCGCTCCCGCAGCGGCACCGGGCGTTCTTGTTCTTGCTCGACCTCGACGACGGATATTACGGCGGACCGCTGCAGGCGCTGCGATCCGTGGTGCGCTTCTTCGCCGGGGTCATCACCCGCTACGTGCGTTACCGCTGGCCTGCACGCGCGAACTTGATCGGCCTGGAGATCCAAGCCGAGCACGACGGACGCAAAGCCGAAGAAGCGCGCGGTGCGGAGGAAGAACCGTACCGCTGGCTCACCGCGAACAATCTGGATTTCACGTGGAAGATGCTGCTCTCCACGCTGCTCGTGTTCTTGATCTTCGGCTACGTGATCAAGTTCATCGAGCACATCGGCATCATCTTCCTGATCATTATCGGCGCGATCTTTTTCGCGTATCTGATCTATCCGATCGTGCGCTGGCTCAACCGGAAGCTGCCGCTGATTCTTTCCATCTTATTGGTGTACGCGGTGATTGCCGGGCTAATCGCGGTCGGCTTGACGTATTTGATCCCGGCGCTGATCAACGAGGTGACCACGCTCGTTCACGAATGGCCGGTACTTCAGGCGCGCATCGTATCGGTAATTCGCGATCCGAACAACAAACTGTTTGCGCACGCGCCGTCCTTCGTGAAAGACGAATTGGCGCGCCTGCCGCAAACGATCGTGCAGTGGCTGCAAAAGAACGGGTGGACGACGGCCGGCAGCGCGATCACAGTAATCGTGGGGACCGCGGCATTCATCGGCGCGTGCGTGGCGATCCCGGTTCTCGGCGCGTATCTGCTCTACGATTCGGAAACCATCAAACGCTTCTTCATCGGCTTCATTCCGACGAGACGCCGCGACGCTACGCTCACGCTCCTCTCCGAATTCGAACAGGTGATCGGCGGATTCATTCGCGGGCAGTTGCTCGTTGGTGCATCGGTGGGCATACTGATCGCAATCGGTTTGTCGCTGATCGGCGAACCGTATGCGATCTTGATCGGCGCGATGGCGGGCGCGCTGGATCTCATTCCGTATATCGGGCCGGTTATCGCGGCGATTCCGGCGCTCACGATCGGCTTTGTGACGGGCGGTTTTCCGCTCGCGCTCAAGGTGGCCATCGTGTTCCTGCTTGCGAATCAAGCCGAAGGCCACATTATCGCGCCGAATATCGTCAGCCGTACGATCCAGCTAAGCCCTAGCGCCGTCGTGATCGCCATCCTGATCGGCGGCGAGCTGTACGGCGTGCCGGGCATGTTCGTCGCCGTGCCGGTCGCGGGCATCATCCGCGTCCTCCTGCTGCACATCATCCCGGGCTCGGTGAGCCGCGACGAGGCGAAACCGGTCCTGACCAAGGACCCGACCGACAGCGTCGAAGAAGCTGCCGCGCCGTGAGTACAACCACTCTTCCCCGCAGCATCGAACGCGTCGATATCATCGGCGTGCCCATGGATTTGGGCGCCAGCCGGCGCGGCGTCGACATGGGTCCGTACGCCGTGCGCTACGCCAAGCTGAACGAGCGCCTGCGCGCCCTGAACATTCCGGAAATCTACGACCACGGCAATTTGCAAGTGCCGCTGCGCGAAGAGTTCGGCCAGGGCGAGCGCAACGCGAAATACTTCGACATCATCGAACGCGTCTGTGAGGAACTTGCGCGCGAAGTCGAGCACATCACGAACAGCAACGGGTTTCCTATCGTGCTCGGCGGCGATCACTCGATCGCGATGGGCACGCTCAAAGGCTTGACACGGGCGCACGGAAAAGCGCCGGGCGTCGTTTGGGTGGACGCGCACAGCGATATTAACAGCCCCGATACCTCGCCGTCGGGCAACGTGCACGGCATGCCGCTGTGGTTCGCCATCAAGAACGGCTTTGCGGATCCCAAACGCACGGTGCAGATCGGCTTGCGCGACGTCGACGCCTCCGAGAAAGCGAATCTGCGGCAAGCGGGCATCGTCGCGTACACCATGAGCGACGTCGATCGCTTGGGCATGACGCGCGTGATGGAACACGCGATCGAAGTCGCCGGCGCGGACGGCGGTCCGATCCACATGTCGTTCGACATGGACGGCATCGACCCGAGCGAAGCGCCCGGAACCGGTACGCCGGTGAAAGGCGGCCTGAGCTTCCGCGAAGCGCATCTGGCGATGGAGATGCTCGCCGAGTCCGGCAAACTGGGCTCCATCGAGATGGTGGAGATCAATCCGATTCTGGATACGCGCAACCAAACGGCTATTCTCGCCGTCGGGTTGGTGTGCTCGGGCCTGGGCAAGTCGATTCTCTAAGCGTTTTCTGCGTCCGCGCGTTCGGTTTTTCGAGCGCGGGCGCCATGCGCGCGCTCGCGGCATCGGTCGCGGAAGAGCGGCCGGGTTTGGTTGCCGTTTGCGAGATCGAACCTGGAGAGGCGCTCGCGTTCGCCACGCGTTTTGCCATGCAATGGGCGTACCGCGGTCATCAAGCCTTGTTCTGGAACGATGCGTTTCGCGTAACGCGCGTGCGCGATCTCTATCTTCCGGCAGCGGGCCCGCTGCCGTTCGAGCGGCGCGGCTTTCTCTACGCGGAAGCGCAGTTCGCGAATCGCACCTGCGTGCTGGCCGCAACGCATTTTTCCGAAGAACGGCGCGCGCGCATTGCGGAGCTGCGCTTTGCGCGCAGCCTGCTGCGCGAGTCCGCGTGCGACGCGATTTTTTGCGCGCATTTGCGCGAAACGCGGATCGCGTTCGGCGACTTAGGCTTTCGCGAAGAGGGCGCACCCGGACAAAGCGCCGAGCACGCATACGTACGCGGTCTGCAGCACGTCCGGTTTACCGTAAAACGCGCGTCGCTATAGTTTAATCGTCGCCACGCCTTCGCAGCTCACGCCGCCGCCGCAGACCGCGGCATCCCAGGACGCGCTCGCGAGAATCGCTTCTATTTCGTGCTCGGTTTGCGCGTCGAGCGGCGGTTGAAACTGCACGCGCTCGGTCTTTCCATCTTCGCCGACCGTAACCAGCAGCGTGGCGTGCGAGGTAATGTGCGCTTGCAATTTACTCAGGACCGCGGGATCGAGCACCGGATCTTGCTGCGCGCCGAACGGCAGCATGCCGCCGCGGTTCGACGCCGACGCGCCTCCGGCCGCGCGTTCGTCGATCGTGCTTTCCGGACGCGGCGTCGCTGCAGCCGGCGGGTTTTGCGTCGTCGAGACCGGCGTAGCGCTTACCGCGGCCTGCGCGTAGAGCGGCGCGGGTTTGCGGCTCACGATATGCTTGGGCGCCGCGGCGATCTGCCCGACCGGCGCGTTTTGCGCTTTCGGCCGCGCCTTGGGCTTGTGCCGGTTTGCGCTAAGCTCCGCTTTGCTGCGGGCGAAGGACATCACCGGCGCGCGCTTACGCGCTTCCGCCACGGCGTTCGGCAACGCGTGCTGGGCCGGGTGCACGATCGCGATGTGCATCACGTGCGCGAATGAGATGGATTCGACCGCTTGCAACCCTTCCGATTGTGCCTGCATCCAAGTGGGAAGGAACACCACAATCAGCACGTGGACAGCCAGCGACGCAACGAGCGCGCGCCGCAAAAGCCGGTTGCCGTCCCACGCGTAAGTTACCATGAGCGCTCTCCCGATCGAACGAGACTACGACCGGCATCGTGACCGGTCCCGCCAGCCTTTAGGAGTGAATTGTGCGAGACACGAACATTGTATTGTATCAGGCCGAGTGGTGCCCGTATTGCGCCCGTGTGCGTGAGAAACTGACGGATCTGCTGCTCGACTACAAGGTCGTGAACGTGCCGCGCGATCACGCCGAACGCGGGATCGTCAAAGAGGTTTCGGGCCAGACCGGTATTCCGGTCATGGTTGACGGCGAGGTCATCCTGGACGACGACGACGACATCATCCCGTACCTCGAGCGCACCTACGGAAAGACGAGAGCTTAGCGGCTACCGGGCCGCTAGCGCGAGCCAGCCTGCCGCCACGGCGCCGATCGCCGTGGCGCAGGCATTGACCGCATCGTTGCTCATCCACGCGGCGCCGCGGATCGTGCGCGTCCGCGCGCCGCACGCGTGCGGGTCCGTCTCGCAGGCGCGTCCGCAGGTATCGCAGTAGCGCAAGTCTTGGGCGAAGGCGCCCAACAACGAGTCGGCCAGCGCGCCGGCCATACCGCCCGCGGCAACGGCCCACCACGGCGCGATCCCCAAAGCCCAAGCGACGAGCCCGACGGCGAGCGCGCCGGCAACCTCCGCGGCCGTACCGGCCGGCGTGACGCCGCCTGAGAGCCCGGCGGGAACGCGTTGCAACGTCAGAATCGACCGGGGCCGCCCTTTTGCGAGCGTACCGATCTCGGTGCCCCACGTGTCGGCGGCAGCCGCGGCAAAAGCGCCTGCGAACGCGGCGGCGATGGGGCCTGCGTGCGTAGCGGCCGCGAGCACCGCGCATAACGCCGCCGCACCGCCGTTCGCGGCCACCTGCCACGCGTCGCGCGCGCCGTGCTTGCCGGTGTCCACAAGCGCGCGTTTACGCGCGCGCCCTACGCGCGAGAGCAGCGTCGAAGAGATGAAGAACGCGAACAGGACTGCGGCGTACGCCCAGCCGCCGGATGCGAAGACGCACGCGCCGACGATCCATGCGGCGAATGCGCCGCTGCGCGAGAGCGCGTGCGCGCGCCACGCCGCAACGGCGGCAACTGCGGCGAGCGCGATGCCGCCGAGGATTTGCGCCACTACGCCGGCGCGAGTGCGCGTTCGAGCGCGATCAGCAAACCATCGGCGGTAAATTCTTGCGCGGTAACGGCGACGTCGAGCCCGGTTTTACGCGCTTCTTCGGCGGTGATTGGCCCGATACAGGCGACGAGTTTATTCTCCGCTGCACGCGCCGCTGCCGCCGGGCCGTGCAGATTGTGCGCGAAGCCGCGCACCGTGCTCGCGCTGGTGAACGTAAGTATCTCGCAATGCGCGACTTTTTTCGCGAACCGCGGATCCTCGGTGAACACGGTTTTGTACGCAGTGACGACACTGGGCTGCCGTCCGGCGCTACGCAAACGATCCGGCAGTACGTCGCGAGCCTCTTCGGCGCGGTAGATCAGCATCTTGTCGCCGGGCTGTGAAGCGGCAATCAGCGCCTCGGCCAGATCTTCCGCGACGTACGTCTGCGGCACGAGATCGGCATACACGTTGCGTTCGAGCAGCGCTTGCGAGGTCTTTATGCCGATCGCGGCAATCTTCGCCCCGCCGAAGATACGCGCGTCTTCGCGGCGTTCCTTGAGAATCGTAAAAAACGCGCGTACGCCGTTTGCGCTGGTAAAGACTACCCAGGCGTTCTCCGCTGCACCGTTCACCGCGCGCCGCGCGCCGGCGGGATCGTCGGGCGGAAGCATCGCAATCGTGGGAGCGAGGACGGGAATCGCGCCGCGCGTTTCAAGCGCTTGCGCAAACTCGCCGCTTTGATGCGCGGGCCGCGTGACGAGCACGCGTTTCCCGGCCAGTGGAGAGTTACTCGTCGACATCCAGCGCCGGGAGCGAGGGGCGCACCTTGGCCAGCTCTTCGGCGATGTTGAGTTCGAACAGTTCGTCCAGAATGCGCACGTGATCGAGCGCTTCGGAGTGATTGGTAATCGCTTTGTCGCGGATCTTCGTGACGACGGTGTGCAGCAGTTTGGAGATGATCGTCATCGACATGCCGGTGACCAGCATCTTTTCGCGCTCGCTCATTTCGGGGCAGCGCGCGAACAGACGCTCGAGCTCGGCCATGCGGATCGATTCCGCCTTTTTGGTGAGCGACGCGATGACCGGTACGGCAAGCCGCGACTGATACCATTGCTGGAAACGCGCGATGAACTCGTCGATGATCTCTTCGACTTGGGGGATCGCCTCGCGGCGCACTTCCAGTTTGTCTGCGACGTGCGATTTTAACCCGTCGACGTCCACTAAATGGACCGACGGAAGATTCGCGACCTCCGGGTGCACGTCGCGCGGAACCGCGATGTCGACGATGAAGAGCGGATGCTCCGGACGCCGCGCCATCGCGGTGGCTACGATGTCCGGCGTAAGCACGAAGTGCGACGCGCCCGTCGACGTCACCACGATGTCGGCCGACGCCAGCGCGTCCACCAAACCGGGAAGCTCGACCACGTGTCCGAAGCCGACGTCCGAAATGACGTCCAGCGCCGTCTTGACGGTGCGGTTGGTAATGATGAGATTCTGCGTGCCTTCGCCGCGCAAACGCTTGGCGGCGGTCCGGCCCATCTTGCCGGCGCCCACGATCACGACGTTGCGATCCGAGAGCGTGCCGAAGTGCTTTTTAGCAAGTTCGATCGCCGCCGTCGCGATCGAACTGGATTCATCGCCGATGCGCGTCTGCGTGCGCGCCGCTTTACCCGCGCTCATCGCTTCGCGAAACAGGCGGTGCAGCGTTTTGCCGAGGGACTTGGCTTCTTGAGCCGCGATGTACGCGTCCTTGACTTGACCGAGGATTTCCGCCTCCCCGATAAGCATCGAATCGAGGCCGGTGCTTACGCGGAAGAGATGTTCGACGGCTTGTTGTCCGAGCAGCGTGTACAGATACGACTCGATGTCGTACGCGACCATGGCGTGACGGAAATTCGTCAGAAATGATTTGAGCTGCGCGACACCGGCTTCAAAGTCCGCGACGTCGGCGTAGATCTCCAGGCGTCCGCAGGTTTGCAGCATGACGGATTCGCGCACTGCCTCATAATCGCGCAGCGCGACGAGCGCCGGCCCCATGCGGGAGGCCGGAAATGCATGGTGCTCGCGCACTTCGACCGGGGCCGTATGATGCGAGAGACCGAGGCAAACCAACGGCATACTACGACCTCTTTACCCCGCCTGCGAGCGTTCCGACTCATCGTCGAACGCCAGGCGGTGCGTGAGGATGGAGAGTTCGCCCGCAAGGTCGATGTTGCGGACGAGCACCGGTTCGCGCAGACGCAGCGAGGTGGGCGCGAAGTTGAGCAGCGCCCGGATGCCGGTTGCGGCCAGGCGCTCGGCGATACCCTGCGCTTCGCGCGCGGGTACGGCAAGCACGCCGATGTTGCAATCGGCGGCGCTCAGAACGCTTTCCAGGTCATTTACGTCGCGCACGGTCGTTTCTTGCCAGACTTGTCCTATAACGGCCGGCGAGCGGTCGAAGATTGCCGCTACCTTGAACCGCTCTTCGCGCGCGGCAACGAATGTCGCAAAAGCGTGGCCCAGATAGCCGAATCCGACGAGCGCAATCCGCCAGTCGCGTTCCAATCCTAAAACCAGCGAGAGCTGCTCTACTAACGGTTTTATCGCATAGCCTTGGCCGCGCCGGCCCAGCGGCCCCAGGGCAGACAGATCTTTGCGGATCTGCGTCGGCGTGATTTCGTGGCCCAGCAACGCGGCCAAGCCCACGGAGGTGATGACGGTTTTGCCCGCCGCCAGCGCGCCGGCGAGCGCGCGGTGATAGGCGAACAGGCGCGGGATTGAAACGTCGATCATGCGCGTTGCGCGGCGGCCGCCAATACTTGGGTCAGCGCGTCGTCGGCGGCTGCGATCGTGCGCTCGATCTCGCGCGTGGTGTGCGCCGTTGAAACGAACGCCGTTTCGAACTGCGAGGGCGCAAGATAGACGCCGCGATCCAGCATCGCGTGGAAAAATTTTCCGTACAGCGCCGTGTCGGCTTGCATCGCGCTTTCGAGATCGGTCACCGGACCCGCGGCGAAGAACGTGCAGAGCATCGAACCCGCGTACGTGCCGTAATGCGGAATGCCGTGCTTCTCGAGCACTTCGTGCATGCCGTCGCACAGCAATTTCGAGAGCACTTCGAGCCGATCGTAGATCGTCGCGTCGCTTTGAATCGCGCGAAGCGTCGCGATACCGGCCGCCATTGCCAGCGGATTACCGGAGAGCGTACCCGCTTGGTACACCGGGCCGTCCGGTGAGAGATGCGTCATAATCTCGGCGCTGCCGCCGAACGCGCCGACGGGTAAACCGCCGCCGATCACTTTTCCGAGCGTGGTGAGATCGGGTTTGATGCCTTCCCGTTCTTGCACGCCGCCGCGCGCGACGCGGAAACCGGTCATCACTTCATCGAAGATCAGCAGCGCGCCGTGCTGCGTGCAGAGGTCGCGCAAGGCCTGTAAATAGCCCGCTTTTGCGGGGACGAGACCCATGTTGCCCGCGTACGGTTCGACGACCACCGCGGCGATTGCACCGGCATTTGCGTCGAAGGCTTTGCGCACCGCATCCGCATCGTTGTACGGCAGCACGATCGTATCGCGCGCCACGCCCGCGGTGATTCCCGGCGAGTTCGGAACGCCGTTGGTGAGCGCGCCGCTCCCGGCCGCAATGAGAAACGAATCGCCGTGACCGTGATAACAGCCCGCGAATTTTACGATCTTCTCGCGGCCGGTGAAACCGCGCGCCAACCGGATTGCGCTCATCGTCGCTTCGGTTCCGCTCGAGGTGAACCGGATGCGTTCGATCGAAGGCACCATCGATCGGATCAGCTCGCCGAGTTCGGATTCCGCCTCCGTCGGCGCGCCGAACGAGCTGCCGCGCTGCGCGGCTTGCGTGATCGCTTTGACGACGTTGGGATGCGCGTGGCCCAGAATCAGCGGTCCCCACGAGAGCACGTAATCGACGTACTCGTGTCCGTCGATGTCGCACATGTACGCGCCGTTGCCGTTCTTCATGAACACCGGCGAGCCGCCGACCGCGCGGAATGCCCGCACCGGTGAATTCACGCCGCCGGCAATGATGCCGCGGGCGCGCGCAAACGCAGAGATGGACCGTTCCAGTCGCAAAGTCGTGCCGTTCCTTATGTTTCGAGTAGCGCCCGGCGGTCGGCCGGTGTGTTGACGCTTGCAAAGACGCGTTCGTCTGAAAGACGCACGCGCTTCGCCTGAAGATGTTCGACAACCGCGGCCACACCCCCCGAGGCGCGAAGTACCGCCTGCCCCGCCTCGAGAAACGCCGTGCGGTCGTATAAGGCGCACAGGGGCTCGAGCCGCCCCGCGGCGTTCTGCGGAACGATCGCCTCATCGCCCGGCTCCCAAGCGGCCGAAAGCTCGGCGGCGACCGCTGCAGAAATGCCCGGCGCGTCCCCGGCGGCCACGAAGACCCACGGCTCGCGCACGTACGGCAGCGTTGAAAGCAGTCCGGAAAGCGGGCCACGGCCGGGAAGACGGTCGATAACGATGGGACAGTGCAGAGCCATATCGATTTCAGGCGGGAACGAGCGGTTCGCCGATACGTAAACGGGTCCGGCGGCGCGAACGTTCTGCAGCACGCGCAGGATCAGCGGCAGCCCGCCTGCGTCGAGTTCCAGTTTGCCGGGCAAGCGCGTCGCTTCGCCGCCCGCTAAGATAACGACGCCGGTGCCGGCCTCAGGCCCCGGGCGCATGGCGCGCGGCGAACTCTTTTGCGAAATAGGTGATGATGATGTCCGCGCCGGCGCGCACGAAACTGACGAGCAGTTCGTCGACGGCGCGTTCTTCTTCGATCCAGCCGTTCTGCGCAGCTGCTTTGAGCATCGCGTACTCGCCGCTCACGTTGTACACCGCAATCGGCGTATCGAAGCTTTCGCGCGCCGCGCGCACGATATCCAGATATGGCAAGCCGGGCTTGACCATGACGACGTCGGCGCCTTCCTCGATATCGAGCGCGATCTCGCGCAGCGCCTCGCGTTCGTTCGGCGGATCCATTTGGTACGTGCGGCGGTCGCCGAACTGCGGCGTGGAATCGGCGGCTTCGCGGAACGGCCCGTAAAACGCGGACGAGTATTTCGCGCTGTACGCCATGATTGCCACGCGTTCGAAGTCCTCTGCGTCGAGCGCTTCGCGGATTGCGCGCACGCGGCCGTCCATCATGTCCGAGGGCGCGATGATATCCACGCCGGCGCGCGCGTAGGTGAGCGCGGTGCGCACCAGCAGCTCGACGGTCGCATCGTTGTCGACGTCGCCGCTTTCATCCAAAATGCCGCAGTGGCCGTGGTCCGTGTATTCGCAGTTGCACAAATCGGCGATTACGATCACGTGCGGAAACGCGTCCTTGATCGCGCGTGCCGCGCGCTGGACGACACCGTTGGGATCGTAATTGCTGCTCGCCGCGGCGTCTTTGGTTTCCGGAATGCCGAAGAGCAACACGGTTCGCACGTCGAGCGCGTCGAGCAATCCGACTTCCTGCACGGCGCTCTCGACCGTATAGCGGTGAATGCCGGGCATCGACCCGATCGGGCCGGCGTCGCCGGCGTTTTCGACGATGAAGAGCGGCTGCACCAGCTTCGCCACGTCAACGCGATGTTCGCGCACGAGCGCGCGCAGTGTCGGTGTGCGGCGCAAGCGCCGGGGCCTGATGAGTTGCTGAAGCCGCGTGCGGATCACGAGCCGTATTGCTCCTTCGATAACAAGTGCGCGCGCACGGCGCCGATAAGCGAATTCACTTCCAGATCCGGCGCGACGATGTCGGGCGTAAAGCCGGCCGCGTGCGCTGCCGCCGAGCTCTCGGGCCCCATGGTCGCGACAGCCGGGCGCCGCCCGTACGTGTAAACCCGCTGCAGATACGATCCGGCTGCAATCACGGCGCCGCTGCTCGGAAAGACGATCGCGTCCGGCACGCGAGCGCGCAGGTCCGCCGGCTCACTCTCGCCCTGACGGACCTCGACCACTTCGGCCCCGTCGGCTCTGAGCGCCGAGGCAATGCGCGCGGCGCGATCGCTCGAACGCGGCAGCACGACCAGTTTTCCGGCAAGCGGCAAGGCTTGCGGACGCGGGCTGAGATTCAAAATTTTCTGCGCGCCCGCGCCGAGCAGGGCTTGCGCGAGTTCGATGCCGAGCGCTTCCGCTTGGGCTACGGTGCGGGCTTCGCCGCGGCGCCGATCGCGGATCGCGCTGCTGCCGTCGAGCGCGGCGATCACGCCGTCGACCACGAGCGCGCCGTTCTCTTCGCGGGCATGAATGCCAATCGGCGCTTGGCATCCGCCTTGCAATGTGCGCAGCGCAGCGCGTTCGCACGCAATCGCGCGTTCCGCAGACTCGTCATTGATCGCGGCGCGTAGGCGCTGCGCGAGCGGTTCCTCGTTCGCGCGCGTTTCGACGGCGAGCGCGCCTTGGGCGACCGCCGGCACCATCTCGGTAACGTCGAACGGCACGGTATGCGTCGCGCGCACGCCGAGCCGCTTTAATCCGGCCGACGCGAGCACGATGGCGTCGTATTGGCCTTCACGGAGCTTCCGCAGGCGCGTATCCACGTTGCCGCGCACGTCTGCATACTCCAAATCCGGACGCATCGAGGCGAGCTGTGCGCGACGGCGCAGGCTGGACGTGCCCACGCGCGCACCCGGCGGAAGCGATGCAAAATCGGGATAGCGTTCGCTGCAAAACGCGTCGCGCGGATCTTCGCGTTCGGAGATGGCGGCGATGCGCATATCATCGGGCAGCGTGCTCGGCAAATCTTTGCACGAGTGCACGGCGTACTGCGCGCGTCCGTCGCGAAGCGCGAGCTCCAATTCCTTTACGAACAGACTCTCGGAGCCGATCGCCGTGAGCGAACGGTCCTGTACGCGATCGCCGGTGGTCGTAACGTTCAAAATTGTCGTGGCGATACCGGCCTGCGCGAGTTTTGCGGCCACCATACGGGTCTGCGTCATAGCGAGCGCGCTGGCCCGCGATGCGCACACGACGGTGTTGCCGCCTTCGCTTCGCGCGTGCTGTTCGCCGCGCAACTCGCGGATGATGTGCTCGGTTTCGTGTTCCGCCTCGACGGGATTCATTGCCGCGAGCCGCTCCAGCGGGAGCTGCGTGAGTTCGCGGAAGATCGCCGCGCGTTCGGCATGCGGCGCCACCGTTTTGACGTAGGTCCGCATACGCTCGAGCGTTCGCGCCGCTGCGGCGATGAGATCGCTCCCATTCTTCACCTTGGATGACTTCGGTATTCGCGTGCCCAAAACTGCTAAGGATGTCGAGGCCCTTGCGCGCGGCGCTCCTCTGTGCGGCTGTTGCCGCGCTCGTTACCGTTCCGGGCCTTGGCAGCGGCACGCTGTGGGACAACAGCGAAACCGCTTACGGCGAAGTGGCGCGCGAGATTCTGCTCACGCACGATTGGGTGGTGATGCATCTCAATGGCGCCGCTTGGTTCGTGCAGCCGCCGCTCTATTTTTGGATCGCCGCGATCTGTGCGAAGATTTTCGGGCTCGGCGCCTTCGCGCTGCGCTTCCCCTCCGCTCTTGCGACAATCGTCATGGGCGCGTTCACGGCATACGCGCTCACGCGCGATCTGGGCTCGCGCGCCGGCATCTACGCCGGCGTGGTGCTCTCGACGTGTTTGATGCAAGCTGTCGTCGGGCGGCTGGCGATCATGGACGCGATGCTCGATCTGTCGGTGCTGCTCTCGGTCGCGTGGTGGTTCCGCGGTTTGCAGACCGGGAGGGCGCGCTATTTTCTGTATGGTTCGATTGCCGCGGCGCTCGGCTTTTTGACGAAAGGTCCCGTGGCGCCGGTAGGCGCGCTTATCGTCATTGTGCCGTACGCGATTTGGGAATCGCGCGCCGGAGCACTCAGGCTTCCGCGTTGGCCGCTTTGGGCCGGTTGCGTTGCCGTGTTCTGCGCGATTGCCGCGCCGTGGTTCGGCGCGCTCGTCGCTCGAACGGGGCCGCACGCCGTCATGGAACTCATCGGGCATTACACGGTCGGGCGCTATACCGGAACGATCGAGAATCAAAGCGGGCCGGTCTGGTATTATTTGCCCGTCATCGTGCTCGGATTCTTCCCGTGGATCGCATTTTTGCCCTCGGCCATCGCGTCGGCGATCGCAACGCTTCGTACACCGAATGATCTTGCGCGCGTGCAATGGCTGCGGCTCTCGCTCGTATGGAGCGTCGTCACGCTGCTGTTCTTCAGTTTCGCGAAGACGAAGCTTCCGAATTACATTGCGTTAGAGTTACCGGCGCTCGCGGTCCTTGCTGCGTTATATCTTGACGGCGCGGTTGCGAAAGCGCGCAGCCGTTCGGCGATCGTTTCGACGGCGGCCGTTCCATTCGTAGTGCTCGCGCTCGCGGCGGCCATCGTGGTGTTCACCCGAGATAACCGGCTGACCGGTGCGTTCGAGCAGCTGGCGTTCAATCTCGTCTACGTCGGGGCGGCTATTTTCGCGGGAACGGTGATCGCGTTCTTCATGTTTTGGCTCGGACGCGCACGCAGCGCGGCGCCGTATGCCATCGGTGGCTCCATGATCCTCGCCGTTGCGTTTCTCGCGCTGCTTGCGTTGCCGCAAGCCGAGCAGTTCAAACCGATTCCGCATCTCGCGCCCATCATTCAAGCGGAGCGCAAGCCGGGCGACGCAGTTGCTATTCTGCACGTTTCGGGCGGAAACGCACTCGTGTTTTACACGCGCCCGCACGTCTTCGTCGTCGTCGGCCCGCACGATCCGAATCCCGGTGGTCTCGGCGTGAGCCCGCAAGCAGTCATCTGCACCGCGCCGCGCACATGGCTCATCGCGCCCGCAACCGCAGACACGCCGACGTTCGGGCACGGCCGCCGGAAAATCGCCCGGTGGGGCAAAGCGCAACTCTACTTATACGAAGGCACCCGCTGCTCGACATAGTTGGTAAAAAAAAGAAGAGCGCCGCGTAAAAGCGGCGCTCTTTCGTTGGCGTAAACCGGTTGCGGTTTACTTTTTGAGTTTCGCTACGTCGGCTTCTTTGACCGCACTTGCGTGATTTTGACCGAGAGCTGCGCGGATGTAGGTTACGACGTCGGCGACGTCTTTGTTCGAGAGCGTCGCTTTCCACGGCGGCATCGTGCCGTTGAAGCTCTTGCCCTCGACGCTGATCGGGCCGGTCTTACCGTTGAGCACGGTGGCGATCACCGCTTTCGGATCGCCCGTCACGAAATCGTTGCCGGTAAGCGGCGGCGCCATGGCCGAACCCGCACCGCCCACACCGTGGCAGGCGGAGCAGTTTTGCGAGTACACCTTCTCGCCCGCTTTGGCTTGCGGGCTCACCGCTGCAGTTCCGCTGGGCGGAGCCGCCGAATTCGATCCGGATTCGGTGATGTTCGTTTGCTCTTGTGCGAGAATTTGCGCTTCCGGCGGGCTGGCCGGCATTGCAGCCTGTTTGGAAACGATGGACATCTGACTCCAAACCGTCAAGCCCCACATGATCGCGAGCGAGATGCCGAGCAGCCACATAATGGGCTTACGAGATCCGACGACGCGCGTCGTCGCACGATCGATCCAAGGCAGCAGTATGAGAATCAGCGTCGCTACGCCCGGAATGATCAGCGCGCCGACCACTTCGAAGTCGCCCGGCACCATGTTGAGCAAGCCGAATAGATCGAGGAAATACCACGCCGGATACGGCGTGAATTGCACCGTCGGGTCGGCTTTGGCGTCCAAGAACGGCGGAGCGAATGCGGCGAGCGCGATGACGAACAGGAAGATTAAGAACGAGGCGACCGCGTCCATGAACATCTGGTCCGGCCAGAAGCGCCCTTTCTTGAGCGGACGCGGATCTTCAACCGGCGGTCCGGCGGGGCCGTTCCAACGAAAGATCGCAAGATGCGCGCCGACCAGCGCCAGCAGCACTGCGGGCATGAGCCACACGTGCAGGCCGAAGAAGCGGTTGATGGTGAGCGTGCCCATCGTCGTGCCGTCTTGCGTGAACTGCTGAATCCACGCGCCGATGAACGGTGCCTGCAGCGTCAGGTTGATGGCGACTTGCGACGCGAAGTAGGCGTTCATATCCCACGGCAGCAGATAGCCGGTGAGACCGAGCACCATGGTGATGAGCAGCAGCAGAACGCCGACGATCCATTGCAGTTCGCGCGGCGATTTATAAGCGCCCCAGATGACGACTTGCAGCAAGTGCAGGAACAGCAGGGCGATCATCGCCGACGCACCCCAGTAATGCACGCTCAGCACGAAGTGCTGGAAGGGGTGCATGTAGATGTAGCGCGTCGATTCCCAAGCCGTCGAAGCGGACGGCGCGTAGAAGAACGTGAGGAAAATGCCGGTCGCAATCTGCAGAATCATCGCGAACAGCGTGGCGCTGCCGAAAACGTACCAATAGCTTGCGCCGCCGGGAATATCTTCCGTCAGGAAATCCTTC
>JAICWY010000042.1 GCA_025934645.1 Vulcanimicrobiia bacterium | reverse complement strand
GCGAAACAGATAACATGAGCGCCGCCGATCACATCGAGGCGCTCCTCGCAAATGCCGGCGCGCGCGTGTGCGATCACGTGATCGTCAACGACCGCCCGCCCTCGAAGCTCCTGGAACGCTACGCCGTCGAAGGACAGGTGCCGGTCGAACCGGACACCGATCGCATCCGCGCGATGGGCTTATCGACGATTCACGCGGATGTCATCAGCGAAACGGCGACGGTGCGGCACGATTCCGAAAAGCTGGCACAGGTGGTCATCGGCGCGATCGATCGCGCCATCGCTCAGCGCGCGTCTTACATGCGCCCCGCCCAAGTCTACGAACAACGTTCGAACTCACCCGCATAGGTGTTCCGCTGCACCGCAACTCGCCGCACACCATTGCGATCCCACGCAGTCACGCGCCGCTTTGAGATTCATGCGCCGCAGCTGCGCTGAATTCGCCGTCCGCCGGCTTGGCCGGCAACAAGCGAGCACGGAACCATCCCGGGAAACGAGCAATGTGGGTGCTCTGAGTGACATGTTCTTCGAGAGCGGCGATGTATTCGAAATCTGCCCAGACCGGATCCGGCCGCTGCCGCCGCCATTCATGTGCCAGACGAGATAGGACCAGCCAAAGCCGGCCGGCCGTTGGAACGAGCGGCCAGACGAGGCGCTCATCGAGAAAGCCGTCTACGACAAGCGCACCGATTTCATTGAAGAAGTTCCCGACAAGCAGGACGCGTGGATCGATGTCTTTCAGCGGTGCGGCGTATGAACTTTCAGGCGCGAGGGCGCGCGGCAATTCATTTAAGCAGAATCTGCGTGCCACGACCATCTCGTTGCTGTTGAATGTGTCGTAAATCTTAAGAATCGCTTCGAGCTGATTGGCAGCGCGAAGATGCCGTATCTGGAGTACCGCGGCGCCTGCAGCTACTGCGACGACGAGTGCCGAGCCAAGCGTTCCCACCGCGGTCAAGGCTTCCCAACTCATCGCTCATCCTCGCGCTCTAGAAAGACGCATGCTTCTATAACTGCACTATCATACCACGGCCTGGCACGAGTTGCGCGGCTTTATCTTACGTATCGGCTTATCGGAGCGGTAAAAAACCTCTACAAATACTGCTTGAACCAGTCCGAGATCCGCGTCAGGATGTCGATTTGATTTTGCAGTTTGCGCGGCGAGTGGCCTTCGTCGGCGTAGACGACCAGACGGCTCGGTACGTGCAGCGTCTGCATTGCGTGATAAAACTCGAACGCTTGCGGCGCAGGCACTTCTTCATCGCGTTCGCCCTGTAGAATCAGGACCGGCGTATGGGAGTGCTCGATGAACGTTATGGGCGAGCTCTTCGCGTACACCCGCGGATTTTGGTAAACCGATGCGCCGAAGAACGGAATCATCCATTCGTCGATGTTGTTCTGCCCGTAGTACGACTGCCAGTTCACGACACCCGCGCCCGCGACGATCGCCTTAAAGCGCGAGGTCTGCGTCTCCGCCCACATCGCCATATAGCCGCCGTAGCTCCAGCCGAATAAGCCGAGTTTCGACGGGTCGATCGGCGCAGCAGCAACGGCCGCGTCGACGCCTTTGAGATCGTCGCGCCAGTCGCCGTAGCCGAAATCGCGCACGTTGGCCTTCGTAAACGCCTCGCCTTGTCCGAAACTGCCGCGCGGATTGGGTTCGAAGACGAAATACCCTTGGCTCGTCAGCGCATCGATGTTGCGGTTCCCGAATCCCGGTAGGCTTTCGGCGGACGGGCCGCCGTGAACGATCGCGATCATGGGATAGCGCTTGTGCGGATCGTACGAGAGCGGATAGATCAGCCACCCTTGCACGTTGTAGCCCTCGTTTTTCCAATGCAGCGACACGGCTTTCCCCCAGAGCCGCCGCGCGCCCGCGTTGCTGCGCGAGACTTGCCGCACCGCGGTTGGCGTGCCGGCAAAGACTTCCGGCGCCTCGCTGAAAGACGTGCGAACGAATGCGATGCGTGCGCCGCCCCGTGCAACATCCCAACTGCGAATCGCTACGTCCCCGCGTGTGAGCGGCGACATCGAGCCCGTCGAAGCGTTCAGGCGGTACAGATTCAGCGTTCCTTGCGAATGCGCCGAGAGGTAGAGCCGGCCATTGTCGACCCAGCGTAATGACGCTGCGGAGTACGGCATTCCCGGCGTAATGTCGCGCGCGATACGCGTGAGGGGATCCGCCAAGTAAACGTCGCCTCCGACGGATCCGAAGTCGCTCATAATACCGCTGATGAACGCGATCCGCTTTCCGTCAGGCGACCACTGCGGATCGTTGATCTGATACTTCGGCGCGTAGACGTCGCTGACTGTTCGCGTGTTCAGCTCGATCGTTGCAAGTTTCGCGATCCACCAGTTATTGTCGCCGCTCCCGTGCGCGTACGTATAGGCAAAGCGTTTGGAATCCGGCGCCCAGGCGTATTCGTACACGTAGACGTCCGCAGGCGTGAGGAGGCGAACGCCGCCGGTCTTTAGATCGACAACGGCAAGGCTCTGTTCGTCGAACGACGTGCCGATGACACCGACCTCGCGCGCGCCGGCTGCAAGCGCGCCGGTTTTACGGTGGGGATGCGCCACGTCGAGAATCGCGATGGATGTACCGTCCGGCGACCACTGCGGATTCTGCACGTTTCCGCTGAAGACGGTGACGCGCCGCAGATTGCGCCCGCGCGCATCGACGGTATATAACGCGGCGCCGCCCTTCCGCGGCGTAGCCAAAAACGCAAGCCGCGAGCCGTCCGGCGACCAAACCGGTTCGCTCAGGTCGGCGCCGGCATCCGGAAAAGCAACGCGCATGCCGTCGAGGTACACGGCGCTTTGAATACGCGTTACGCTCGGATCCGGGCCGGGATGATACGACTCTTCCCATGCGAGCGCCGTGCCCGCCGGCGAGAGCGCGACGTTCGAGATGTCGCGAACGCCGTACGTTGCGCGCAGCACCTCGCGCATCGAGGGCTGTGCCGCCGGGGCGGCACCAATACATAAAACAAGTGCGGTCAACGCGCCGAGCGCAGCATATTTCATACGCCGTTTTTATGACGTCCGGCGCACGTGCGCCTTTAGTGCGAAACTGTAACTGTTAGCGCGAGCGGTTTGTCCGGCGCTAAATGCGCGTGGCCGGGCGATGCTTTGTAGGAGCCGTTCGGAACGGTCACCACGTAATCGACTTCGCCGACCGGAACTTGCGCGAAACTGAATTTGCCCTGCGCATCCGTCGTTGCGGTGAGCACTGTGTCCACCGTTACCACCGCGCCCGAGACCGGCTGACTGGTGGCCGCATCGAGCACGACACCCGACAATGCCTGATAAGTACCGCCCGGCGGCAGCGCGCTGTCGTTGCATCCCACGAGCGCGATAACCGCGAAAAGCGCCCCAAAGAGCCGTGCACGCATCATAGATTCCTTTCTTTCCGTAACTATAGTACCCGAACCCGGCAACGTGACCGGGCGAAGGGCCTATCCGCCCAAGTCTTGAAGGCGCGGCTGTTCCCATTCGACTTGGAGGCCTCATGACCACGACGGCGTCGGACCCGAAGACCGGCATGCATTTCTACAACGACGCCCTGGCCGCGATCGGCCACACGCCGCTCGTAAAGCTGAACAAAGTGACCGACGGCGCGCAGCCGCTCGTGCTCGCAAAAGTGGAGTACATGAACCCCGGCGGCAGCGTGAAAGACCGCCCGGCGGTCGCAATGCTCGACGCCGCCGAACGCGCCGGCCTGCTTAAACCGGGCGGCACGATCGTCGAGCCGACCAGCGGAAACACCGGCTCCGGTCTTGCGATGGCCGCGGCGATTCGCGGCTACCGCTGCATCTTGGTCATGCCCGACAAGATGGCCAAAGAGAAAGTCGACTTGCTGCGCGCGTACGGCGCGGAAGTCGTCGTCACGCCGACCAACGTTCCCAACGATTCACCCGAATCGTATTACGGCGTCGCAAACCGCCTCGCGAGCGAGATTCCGGGCGCGTTCCAGCCGAATCAGTTTCACAATCATCACAACCCCGAGGCGCATTATCACAGCACCGGCCCCGAGATCTGGGAACAGACCGGCGGACGCATCACGCACTTCGTCGCGGGCATCGGCACCGGCGGCACGATCTCCGGAACCGCGCGCTATTTGAAAGAGCAGAATCCCAAGATTCACGTTATCGGCGCGGATCCGGAAGGCTCGATTTACTCCGGCGATACGCCCAAATCGTACGCCGTCGAGGGCATCGGCATGTCGTACTTACCGGAAACCGTCGATATGAAAGTGATCGACGAGATGGTGCGCGTCTCGGATCGCGAGTCGTTCCTGATGGCGCGGCGCATCACGCGCGAAGAAGGCTTGCTGGTCGGCGGATCTTCGGGGACCGCTGCCGTTGCCGCGATGAAACTTGCAAAGACGCTGCCTCCGGACGCGATTTTGGTGGTGCTCTTCCCCGATTCCGGCCGCGGCTACATGTCGAAGATCTTCAACGACGAGTGGATGATTGCCAACGGCTTTCTTTCCGAAGGAAAGCGCCGCGCCACCGCGGGCGACGTGCTGCGCAACAAACGGCCGCTGCCGCCGCTCATCACCGTCAAAGACACCGATGTCGTCAAAGACGCCCTGGAACTGCTGCGCAAATACGAAATCTCGCAGATCCCGGTCATGCGCGGCAGCGAGCAGATCGGCAGCATCAACGACGTCGCGGTGATGCAAGCCGTCTTCGACAAAGCGGACATTCTGCACAAACCGGTGAGCGAGGTTATGGGGCGGCCGTTCCCGGTACTCGATCAAAGCGAAGAGATCGAACTCGCGTACAAACTGCTTACGCTCGCCAATCACGCCGTCGTCGTTACCGACGAAGACGAGGCCATCGGCGTGCTCACGCGGCAAGACATCATCAGCTATCTCTCGGCGGCCAGCGCCAAACAGTAAGGAAGTCCATGAAGTTCAGCACCAAAGCCATCCACGCCGGGCAAGGCGCGGATCCCGCGACGGGCGCCACCATCGTGCCCATCTATCAAACCTCGACGTACACGCAAGACGCCGTCGGAGAACACAAGGGCTTCGATTACAGCCGCACGGTGAATCCGACGCGCATTGCACTTGAAGCGCAACTGGCGGCGCTTGAGAGTGCGGAGTACGGCAGCGCGTTTGCAAGCGGAATGGCGGCGACGGCGGCAGTGCTGAACATTCTCTCGGCCGGCGATCACGTCGTCGTGACGGACGATCTGTACGGCGGAACCTACCGCCTGTTCTCGCGCGTGCTCTCGCGTTACGGCCTCGAGTTTACGTACGTCGACATGGCCGACCTTAATGCCGTACGTGCGGCGATCAAACCGAACACGAAGATGTTCTGGATCGAAACGCCGACCAATCCGCTTCTCAAATTGATCGATATTCGGGCGATTTGCGCGCTGCGCGATGCGGCGCCCGGCAGCATTGTCGTGGTCGACAACACGTTCGCATCGCCGTATTTTCAGCAACCGGTCGCGCTCGGCGCCGACGTCGTCGTGCATTCGACCACCAAATACATCGGCGGCCACAGCGACGTGGTCGGCGGAGCTGCGCTCACGAGCAACAAAGATCTCTACGAGATTGTGAAGTTCCATCAGAACGCCGTAGGCGGCGTGCCGGGTCCGAACGATGCTTGGCTCACGATGCGCGGCGCGAAGACGCTGGCGCTTCGTATGCGCGAACATGCAAAGAACGCGCAGGCCGTTGCGGAATTTTTAGAAGCGCACGATGAAGTGGACCGCGTGTACTATCCGGGTCTGCCCTCGCATCCGCAGCATGAACTGGCAAAGCGCCAGATGAGCGGCTTCGGCGGCATGGTGTCCTTCACGCTCAAAGGCCCCGAGCAGCGCGCGATCGACTTCGCGAACCGCATGCACTACTTCAGCCTTGCGGAGAGCCTTGGCGGCGTGGAATCGCTGATCTGCCATCCGGCGCGCATGACCCACGGTTCGATTCCGAAGGAAGAGCGTGAGAAACGCGGCGTCACCGACGGCCTGCTACGTCTCTCCGTCGGCATCGAGGACATCGACGACTTACTCGCCGATCTGAGTCAGGCGATAGACGCGGTAAAAGCCCGTCCTAATACCGGTACTTTGGAAACGCTACGGCGCTGACATTGGCGAGAATTTT
The DNA here is from genome assembly GCA_025934645.1 of Vulcanimicrobiia bacterium. Classification (GTDB taxonomy): domain Bacteria; phylum Vulcanimicrobiota; class Vulcanimicrobiia; order Vulcanimicrobiales; family Vulcanimicrobiaceae; genus JAICWY01. Next base: position 11,402 of record JAICWY010000042.1, on the reverse strand, counting down.
CTTCGCCTCGTCTTCGCCGATGCTGCCGTAACGGGCCGTCACCGCGAGCTGCACGCCGCGTACGCCGTCAGCCCAGACGTACTGGTAGCGCTTGATCTCATCGAAGCCGCTGCCGATCGTCACGTCTTGCCAGTAAGCCGGCATGCCGTTCTGTAACTTGGTTGGAGATTTCCGGATGAAGACGCCGTCGGCTTGCGTGCGCAGCGCGTTTTCCGTCACCTGATCGTAGCCTTCGGCGTTCCCATCAAAGCTTTCCATGGTGACGGTGACGGTTTGCATTCCGGTCTTCCCGTAATTTTTTACGAATGCCGCAACGACCATCGGTTTCTCGAACTGCGTGGGATCGGGCGCTGCCTGAATTGGAACCATCAAAAAATCGCTGGGTGCGGTGTACGTCATTGCCGGGTCGCTGAATGTGTGCGACGGCGTCGCGGCAGGCTTCGGCGCCTCCGCAGTGGCGCCGGACGGCGGCGGCGCGGTTTGCGCGAGCAGCGCGGCGGGCGCAGAAACGGCGCAGAGCGCAAAAGCGACGGCGGCGAAGCGGTTCATTCCCTCTCCAAGACACCGGCCAGAGCCGGCAACGAGATTTCGTAGCGGTATCCGACGTTTCGATGATCGTCGTCGAATTCTTCGTGCCGCACGTCCAGGCCCAGGCCGCGGATGCGATCGGCGACGACGCGCGCCCCAATATCGAGCGAATACTCATCGCGGCGGCCGCAATCCAAGTAACGCAGGCGCAGGCGCGACAGTTCCGCCTGCTTGCGCAAGCAGACCTCGGCGGGATCGAACGCGAGCCAGCGCGCGAAGACGTCCTCTCTGAGTGCGCCCGTGGCGCGATCGAACGGCAGATCCAAGTCCAATGCCGCCGCGCTGCGCGGCGAGTACGCGGAGGCGTATCCAAGCATCTCCATGGCGGCGTATTCCGCCGGCCGGCGCTTGTGCTGCTCTTCGAAATGTTCCACGAACCGTGCGATGTTCCAATCGTGCCGTTCCAGCGTGCGCTGCGTCTCGGCGAACGCGCGCGTCTGCGCGTACAAGAAATACGAGTCGCCGCTGTGCGAAGCGAACGCGGCAAACGTTCCCGGATATTCCATGGTCAGATGCATGGCGCCGAATCCGCCTGACGACTTTCCCAAGACCGCACGGCCTTCTTCACGCGCGACGGTACGGTACGCCGCGTCGACGTGCCCGACGACGTCGCGCAAGACGTACGTCGCGTAATCGCCGTTGTGTATCGAGTTGACGTACTGCGATCCGCCCAGACGGGTGAATCCGTCGACGAGCACGACGATCGCCGGCGCCATTCGCTGCTCCGTGATAAGCCGGTCCGCCCACTGCACCACGTTCGTTTCCCACGGACGGGCGCTCACGAGCGCTGCCGCATCACCGGTATATCCGTGCAAACAATACAGCACCGGATAGCGGCGCGAACCTTGAGGATCGTAGTGCGGAGGCAAGTACACGATCACCGGGCGCTCCGAAGGATCGCCGAGCGCGTTGCCTTGCAGCGCGGGACTATCGACGAAATCCACGCGCACATCGCCCCGTACGCGAAGAAGCCGGGCCAGCGGAGAAAGCGGTGCGTTCATGCGGCCGCCTTTCGCCGCCAGGGACGCCGGATGCTGCACCGAACGTCGGAGCGCAATGATTCGCGGAATTACAATCCGCGGAGCGGTGGCGATCAACGTCATCACGATGATCGGCATCGGACCGCTCATTACCATTCCGCTGGTTCTTGCGCAGCTCGCCGGTCCGCTCGCGCTCGCCGGCTGGATCGCCGGCGCACTCGTCGCGCTCTGCGACGGCTTGGTTTGGGCACAGCTGGGCTCGCGGTATCCGGTCTCCGGCGGAACCTACGTGTATCTGCGCGAGATCTTCGGGCGCGACCGGTGGGGACGCATGTTCGCGTTCCTTTACAACTGGCAGTTCTTCTTGAGCGCGTCGCTGACGATCTCCACCGGATACATCGGCTTCGCAAATTATGCCGGGTATCTGTTTCCAAACGTGGCGTCCTCGGCTGCGCTAACGCATATCGTTGCGGTCGGCGTCGGTTTGGTAACGATATTCGCACTGTACCGGCGCGTCACGACGGCGGCTTCATTCGGCGCGATTCTGGCGGCGATCGCGATCGGCACGCTTCTTCTCGTCGCGCTTGCCGGATACTCGCACGCCGATTTCCATCGCGCCTTCACGCTGAGCGAGCCGCTGCGCTTCGGATGGGGGTTCGTCGCAGGCCTCGGCGGCGCACTGTACATTACGCTCTACGACTACGCCGGCTACAGCCAAGCCGCGCTCGTCGGCGAAGAGGTGATGGAGCCCCGCCGCACACTGCCGATCGCAATCCTCGCTTCGATCGCGATCGTGTGCGTGCTCTACCTTTTCTTGCAGATCGGCGTGCTCAGCGCCATTCCATGGCAATCGCTAGTCGGCAAAAACGGCGCGCCGGCGCCGGCGGAAGCGCAGTTTGTGGCATCTACGGTCGTCGCACGATCCTGGGGATTCGGACCCGCCGCAATCGTTACGGTATTGATTCTCATCACGGCGTTCGCTTCGGTGTACGGCGGCCTGCTCGGAAACTCGCGCGTACCGTTCGCCGCCGCACGCGATGGCGCGTTTCTTCCCGTCTTTGCGCGGTTGCATCCCACCGGACAATTTCCGCACGTCTCGCTGCTGCTCATGGGCGCGCTTTCGCTCGTCGCGTGTTTCTTTGATCTAGGTTTCGTGATCGCGGTGATCGGCACCGCGGGAATCCTTATTGGCTCGATCGGACAAATAGCCGCGCTGTTCGTGCTGCGCGCTCGCGGCGAACAAACACCGTTTCGTATGCCGCTGTTTCCGCTCCCCGCGCTCGTCGCGCTCGCGGGATGGGTGCTCGCGTTCGCGAACACCGGCGCGATGGCGATGGTGCTGGGAGTCGCATGGCTTATACTGGGTGTACTCGCATATCTGATCACCGCACGAGCGCAGCGTGCGTGGCCCTTCGCCGCGTTACTGGCGCTGCTCGTCTGCGCCGGCGCGGTGCCGGCGCGCGCGCAGACGCCGTTCGTTTACGGTGCGACGTTTTTCTACGAGCGAATCCCGCGCGTTGAATGGGCGCCGGCGCTCGCGCGCTACAAAGCGATGGGGATCAATACGATCGACCTTTACGTCATGTGGAATTGGCACGAAGTGCGGGACGGCGACTTCGATTTCACCGGACGGACGAATCCCCGGCGCGACCTGCGCTATCTTCTGAAGCTGATCGACTCGGACGGATTTAAGATCATTCTCCGGCCCGGACCGGTGATCCGGAATGAATGGCGGAACGGCGGCTACCCGGCGTGGTTGCTGGAGCGGCCCGAATATCGCATGCCGCTGCGCGACGTGCTCGAGGGGCGTTATCCTGCGACGGCGACGTTGCAAAACGCACATTCCGACGCCGCAGCCGCTGAGTGGCTCTCGAATGCGACGCACATGCGGTATGCGGCACGCTGGCTGCATTACGCGCTAAAGGCTGCGCTTCCGTACAAGCGCGATATCCTCGCCATCGCGCTGGACGACGACCAAGGCGCGTACATCGATAACGACACGTGGCCTGCGCCGCATTTTCACCGCTACATCGGCGCGCTACGCGATATCGTCCGGCGCACGGCGGGCACCGGTGTTCCGCTCTTCATCAACACGTATGAGATGAAGGTGACTGCTTCGGCGCCGGCATGGGCGTGGGGCAACTGGTATCAAAGCGATGCGTACAGCATCGGCGAACACGACCGGGCGCAACTCGAGTTTTCCACCGGTTTGCTGCAAACGCAGCACCGGCCGGTGATGATCAGCGAGTTTCAGGCAGGGTGGCTTCAAGGCGCCGATGAGGCATATCCGCGTCCGGCCGATCCTACGAATACGACGCTCGCTCTGCACACGCTGCTGCAGATGGGCGCGCACGGCGTCGTCAATTTTCCCGTCCAAGATACGCTCGATCCGCCCGGCTGGGAAGCGCCGTGGACAAATGCGTTTTATTCCTGGGACGCCGCACTTTCGGTGCAACTCGGCGCGCAAGCTCGCTATGCGCCGACGGCACGGTTCGGCCGTCTCGTTGCTCGCTACGGCGATGCCCTTGCGACTACGCATCCCGCCGCGGACGCGGCAATAGCGTATCTTACGAGCGCCTACGATCCGGCCCGTATCAGCAACGGCGACGTCTACCGGATCGCAAGCGCGACGATCCAAGCGCAGCGGGGCTGCCGGATCGTGCGCGTCACATGCGCCCTGGTGGATTTGCGTTTCTCGAGCGATGCGCAGCTCGCACAGTTTCACACGCTCGTCGTTCCGAAAACCGGCATTACGGCGCCATACGTTTCGGATGTCGCAGTGAAACTGCGCCGCTTCGCGGCGCATGGGCGCAGCATCGTTTCCTCAATTCGTCAGGCGCGAATCGCGCGTCCCGCGGCCGGCGGCATTCCGAATGCCGTGCTGCTAATCGACGGGTCGCAGCGATACGCGTTTCTCGACATCGTGAATTATGGCCGCGCGTCGCTGCATACCAACGCGGCGCGCGTGCATGCCGGGCGCTTTGAAGCCGGCGTCCCCGCGCTCACCATAGCTGCGCGCGACGGCTTGCTGCTGCCGCTTTCCGTTCCCGTGACGAAGGCGGCGGCGCTCCGGCGGCCGGCGCCGGTCAACCGTTACGGATCGATTCCGCTGCGGCCGGGCAGCTATGCCGGCGCAGATCTCCGCACGTTCGCGGGCACAAAATCTGTTGTCTACCGCCGCGATGTGTATCGCGACGGCTATCCGGCCATCGTGTTGGAGAATGCGCGCGTGCGGCTTATCGTCTCGCCGTGTGCGGGCGCACGCGCTTTCATTTTTGAAGACAAGGCAACGCGCCGCAACCTATTTACGACAACGGGCGGATTGCGCGATGCGTGGTTACAAACGCTGCCGCCTTCGCCGCGCGACTATATCGCGCCGTACACGCACCCGATGGCGACGGGGACGTTCAACCGGTGCTATACCACCGCAATGAAGCAAACGCGCGACGGCGCCGCGGTAACCTTTACGTATTCTGCGCCGGATGCGCCGCCGTTCGGCGCGGAGTTCGAACGGACGCTCTCACTCGCGTCAGGAACCGCCGGATTTACGGAACGCGTTCGCGCACGAATGACCGGGACAGCCCAGCGAGCGCAACAGATTAGCGCGTTCGCTACTCCACCGGGAACGGTTACGATCGCCCGGCCGAATGCGTATGGATTTTTGGACCGCCGCGCGGGTCTCGTTACGCTTATTGCTTGGAACGAGGCCGCCGTCCAGCAGCACACGCTGCAGCCCGGCGTAAAGGACGCGATCCTCACGCTTACGTTCGCAGCCGGCGGCGATGCAACCGTGGGCTACGGCGTGGCGCGAGCTAAGACGGCGGCGCAGGCGCAGGCGGCCCTGCGCACCTTCGCGAATCGGCCCCCTTCGACGCCTTGACATCGGCCCGGGGGAGTGGCGGAATGGCAGACGCAGCCGCCTCAAAAGCGGCCGGGTAACACCGTGCGGGTTCGAGTCCCGCCTCCCCTACCAACGTGCCGCCGGACATCTTCGGACACCATGATTTCAACCACGCACTTTCAAGCCGGGGCGCTGCGCGGACGCATTCGCGTTCCGGGCGACAAATCGATCTCGCATCGCGCGCTGATCCTGGGCGCTAAGAGTCCAAAGCCAATCGAGATTCGCAATCTGAATCCCGGACGCGACGTGCAGGCCACGCGCCTCGCGCTACAAGCGCTGGGCGCGGCGATCGATACGGACGGCGACACCGCACGCGTATCGGGCGGAGCGCTTCACGATCCGGAACAGCCGATCGACTGTATGAATTCAGGCTCGACGGCGCGCATGCTGATGGGGGTTTGCGCCGGCGCGAATCTACAAGCGCGTTTTACCGGCGACGCGTCGTTGCGCCGCCGCCCTATGGAACCTGTCGCCGCTCAATTGCGCGCGCTCGGCGCGCACATCGAAACCTCGAACGGGACGATGCCGCTCGCGATATCCGGTACGAACCAACCGCAGACGCGGCGTTTCATTCTCATCACCCCGTCGGCGCAGATCAAAAGCGCGCTGCTCTTCGCCGGCGTCTTCGGCAACGTGCCCGTTACGACGATGGCCGACAAAGGTTCGCGCGATCACACCGAACGGCTCCTGGATTTTTTCGGCGCGGACATTTCGTTCGATCGCTCGACGGTAGAGCTACGAACGATGCCGGAGCACTTCCGCGATGTGGACGTCGCCGGCGACTTCTCCGCGGCGGCGTTCTTCATCGTCGCTGCGACAATTGCGCGGGGAAGCGCGCTCACCATTGAAAACGTCGGCGTGAATCCATCCCGTACCGGGCTCATCGACGCGCTGCAGCAGATGGGCGCGAATATTCGCGTTGAAAACACGCACGAGCGCTGCGGGGAGCCGATCGCCGATATCTCGATCGAATCGGCGAAACTACGCGGCATTTCGGTCAGTCCCGACGTTGCGCTGCGAGCCATCGACGAGATTCCGGTGTTGGCCGTCGCAGCGGCGTTCGCGCAAGGCGAGACGCGTATTACGGGCGTGCGGGAACTGCGGGCCAAAGAATCCGACCGCGTCGCGGCCATCGAACGCCTATTGAGCGCCACGGGCATTTCGGTCGAAGCTCTACCGAACGGCATCGCGATCCACGGCGGAGACCCGCGCGCGACCGGAGCGATGATAGAAACGCACGGCGACCACCGCACCGCCATGGCAGCCGCAGCTTTAGCAGCCGGCGCCGGAGCCTTGGGCATCGACGACGAAGAGAGCATCGGCGTCAGTTTTCCCGGCTTCATCGCCACGTTGCGGAAGGCTCAAGAGTGAACGAAGGCCCTCGCTATTCCGCCGACGAGTTCGCGCGCGAATCGCGTTACATCGAGAATCTGATCTGGGATGCGCTGGTCATCGAGCCCGCGCAACGCGTCCTGTTCTGCGGCTATGTGGAAGACGCCAAATGGGTCAAACGCGCGATAGACGCGCGCGCCGAGGTCAGCGTGATCGAGCATCGCGAGGAAGTGCTTCGGCAGTATGCCTCGCTCGACGCGAAGCAACTGCGCGGCAGCACGTCGGTCATTCCCGCAAAAGCCGACAGTTTCGATGTCGCGATTTCATTTCATTACCTGCACGAAACTGATCCGTTCTTCCACGCGCAGATCGTGTCTGAGCTCGCGCGGGTCGCCAAGCGGGTCGAGATCGTAGAACCGGGTCCGCCGGCGGACGCGCTCGGGAAACGCATCGCACGGCTCTATTCGCAAGCGAAACGCGAGCTCGGCCAGTTCGAATATTATCAGCCGCTGGAATACTGGCGCAAACTGCTGCAAGCGGTGAAAGCCGACGTTTCGCAGCACGTGTTCGCCTTCGCAAAAATTCCACCGCGCGAATATCTCCACGACACTATCGAGCTGCTGCTCGACACGATGGAAGTCGAGGAAGCGCCGCCGATGGATTTGGAAGAATTGCGCGCGATCGCGCGCCGCTCCGATACGATGCTGCTGCCTCCGCCGCGCTTTGTACTCAGCGGCGCCGCACTCGGCGATCTCCCGCAACCGATTTTTACGCCGCGAGAAGAGCCGTCGCCGACGCCCGAAGTGGCGAAAGCGGCGCAGAGCGCCGAACCGGTGCCGGAGCCGCCGCGCGTCGCGCGCGAGACCGGCTACGAATTCCCGCCGGTCGAGCCGCCGCCGCAGCCTGCGCTCTCGTGGTCGACCTTCAACGTTACGGGCGGCGCCCCGCAGCCGGGGCAGCCTCCATCCTTTGCGCCGCCGCCGGCGCCTCCGCCGCAGCCGGCCATGCCGTTCGGCGCCCCGTTTGCCGTGCCGGGTCCCGACGCTGCCGCACCGGGTGACGCGCCGTTCGGCATGCCGTCTATGCCTGGGCCGGCGCCCGGGATGAGTGCTCCGGGCTGGCATTGGGAGCCGCCGGAAAACGAAGAACCGCCGTCATAACGGCGGAAGCGCTTTAGTGAAGCTCGTCTTGGAGCGTTTGAAGCTCGGACCCGACCGCGCGAAGTTCGCGCTGCGCGTCGGGCAATTGTAGTTCGCCGGCACTTCCCCGGATAGCGGCGATCGCCACCTGTCCGCGCCGGATCAGCGGCTGAGCCTGCGCGGCCGTGTGGCTCAGACGGGAAGCCTGCAGCTGCATGGACTGCAACGATAAAAACAACGGCCGCCGCTGCAGATCGCGCAGTTTGGCGCGAAGCCGCAGGGCAGCCATAATGACCGGAACAAGCGAGGCAACTGCCAGCAGTATGCCGGCGGCGCAGAGCGCGACGAGCACCCACAGCCAGGCGCTCATGCCGTTTAGGCCGCCGACTCTTTCCCGGACGAGGAGCTCTCGCCGGACGGTTTGCGCGAATCGGTCACGTAGAAGCCCGAGCCCTTGAACACGATCGGCGCCGGGTTGAACACCCGCTGCATCTGTCCGCCGCAGGCCGGGCACGCGCCGGTATGGACGTCGTCGAAGCCGTGGCGGATCTCCACCACGTTCTTACAATTGGTGCATTGATAGTCGTACAACGGCATATGCGCAAGTATAACCAGCCCTAGCAATCCTCGTCAACGACTGCTAGCGAACAGGTTAGAAGTCGGCGAGCAGCTCGTCCTTGCTGTCGCGGTACTCGGCTAGGTGTTTGAAGTGGGTGAGCGACTCTTCGAGCTGGGTGGCGAGCTTGCGGCCGGTCCGTAACGAGTCGTAAAGCATGCCGAGCCGCCCCCCGTACGAGGGATACTCCAAGCGGGCCGTTAGTTTACAGCGCGAGGTTTTGCGTTCGAGCCGGAAATCGATGCGCCGGCGCGTGGAGTAGGCGCCGACGAGCGAGAGTTGATGGTTCGAGATGAAATAATCGACCTCGAAGAGCTGCTCGTTTTCGCCCGGCACGTTCGAACGAACGACGATCTCGCTGCCGACGGAAACCGGCGCGGAGGCATTCACCAGTTCCGCGCTGCGGAGGAACGAGAGCCACACCGGCCACTTCTCGACCGAACAGAGCTGCGAAAATGCGGCTTCGGCGGGGGCCTGAATATCGATCGCGGCGCTGAGCGATCGAGTCCCGGGACGGGGCACTGCGTCGCGCAAAATAGCCATTGGTGCTTGTTCTGCGCTACTACATATAGGGCCTTTCATTCAAGATATGCACAAGCGGTAGTACTTGTGCACAGCTCGGCTGCTTACTCGAACGCGACCTCGCCGTTTCCGACGGCGCGCGCGAACGCCACGAGCGTTTGCACGCCGACCGGCAGCGCTTCTTCATCGATCCGGAACTGCGCGCTGTGTCCCGGATAGATCGAGCCCGCTTTGTCGCTGCGAATTCCCAAACGCACGTGCACGCCCGGAACGCGCTGCGCGAAATACGCGAAATCCTCCGCGCCCATCGTCGGCGGCGGACTCTCGACGCGCAACCCCGAGTGCTCTTTCATGTAGTCGCGAAAGTTTTGCGCGAGTTGCACGTTGTTCACTACCGGCGGATAGCCGTAGTTCACTTGCAACGTTGCCTTCACGTTGTACGCGGCCGCAACGCCTTCGATGATGCGGCGCGCGCGCGCTTCGAGGCCGTTGCGGATCTCCGGATCGTGCGCGCGCAACGTGCCGGTCATCTTCACTTCATCGGCGATGACGTTGTTGCGATAACCGCCGTTGATCGTGCCGATCGTCACCACAACGCTTTTGAGCGGATCCGTTTCACGCGAGGCGATGTTTTGCAACGCCGTCACGATCGCTGCCGCTGCAGGAATCGCATCTGCGGCCGTGTGCGGATAGGCGCCATGCCCTCCGCGTCCTTCCACGGTTACGAAGAATTCGTCGGCCGAGGCATTAACCGGACCCGGCGTCACGCCGATTTGTCCGGGTGCCAACCGCGGGTCGACGTGCAGCATTGCTACCGCTTCGACTTTCGGATCGTCGAGCGCGCCTTGCGCGATCATCGGCTCCGCGCCGCCCGGCCCTTCTTCCGCCGGTTGAAACAGCAACACGACGCTGCCGTGCAATTCGTCTCGCATGCCTTGCAGCACGCGCGCCGCGCCGAGCAGCATTGCGGTGTGCGCGTCGTGGCCGCACGCATGCATTTTGCCGGGCACTTCCGACGAAAACGGTTCGCCGGATTTCTCGGTAATCGGCAAGGCGTCCATGTCGGCGCGCAGCCCGGCGACGCGTCCGGGTTTGGCGCCCCGGACGACGCCGACGACGCCGGTTTTGGCGACGCGGCGGTGCTCGATGCCCAGCTCGTCCAGCTCGCGCTCGACGAGGGCTTGCGTGCGGGTCTCTTCAAACCCGAGTTCCGGATGGCGGTGGATTTCGCGGCGGAGTTCGACCACGCGCGAGCGCACGTCGGCCGGAGGTACGATGACGGTCATGATAGATGGCGTGTTGGCTCGGCGGTAAACCGGCCCCTCCGTGCGAAGATAGCGGCACGATGCTCTCGCCCGACGTTGCGCTCGTTCAGCTGATCAACAGCACCGCCCGCGCTTTCGCCACGAATCCGCCCGCATACATCACGTACCGCGAGCGCACGCACGTCACATCATCGATCGGGCGCACGCAAGAGATCAACCGCCTCGTGAAGGTGCGCCAAGCGGATAACTTCGCCGTGATGCAAGACTTGCCGGAAGGCTCGGAGCGCACCGGCCAAGCGTTTCCCATTATCCCGTACTTCGATCCGCTCGGGCAGCGCTTCACTTTCGGCTGGTTTGCAAATTTAAAGCGCGTCGACATCACGTTGCAGCGCGAACCCGTCGGCTTGTGGCCCGTGCCCGCGCTCGAGGATCCGGGCGTGAACGTCGTCGTTCCATATGCGAGCTTTTGGCAGCCGTCGTATCTGCCCGACTCTACGCCGCAGCAGTTGCATTTCCGGATCGTTCCGACGCCGGCGTACGGACGCGGCTACTACATTTACGACGTCGTGCAGGACGCGCAAACGCAGCTGCCTTCGCACATCGAACTACGCAGCACTGATTCCGGCGATCAGATCGCGCTGGATTATAAGGTGCTCGAGGGCCACTGGGTCATCGTGCGCGGCACGCTGACCACGGCTCAGCGCGTAGGGCCGCTCTCGTTCTCGGTCACCGCGGAAACGGATTACGAAGACATGGCCTTTCCCGCTGCGCCTCCGGATCCGCGCTTAGCAGGGACGCCGTCCCCCGCGGCGTCATAACCCTATATGACGGACGCACAACGCTTAGCCAAAGCGCTTAACACGCTGACCAAGAATCCGCAATTCTCGTACACCAAAGCACGCGCCGCGGCGCGTCAAGAGCCGGCAGTGGATTGGGCCGCGACGAAAACGCTGAACGAAGATTTCAATCCGGATGTGGACGGCTGCGAGTCATTCGCCATGAACGACAAGAGCGTCTGCGAATGGCAGGCGGGACAGTTCCGCTACGTGGCGCGCTAAG
>JAICWY010000129.1 GCA_025934645.1 Vulcanimicrobiia bacterium | reverse complement strand
GTGGCGGGGGCGGCGCGAGCGTGAAACGAAATTAGCGATTTAACGACTATTTCGTTCAGTCGTTTTTGCCTCGCCAAACGCATCGAAGGGGTGCCATGCGGTATTTGGGACGGTCTTTTTTTCTTATGCGTGCTTTACTGTTCGTTATAGGACTTGGCGCGATTAGCGTTCAGACTGTAAGCGCCGCCACGTGTGCCGGTAGCGGAGCAAAGCCCGGAATGGATCTCGGCGCTTTGCAATCGGTGAAAGCCGGTAAGATCAAAATGCGTAGCCTCGAGGCGCTGGCCGTCCTCACTTTAACCGCGAGTTATAGAAAACGCGTGGGATGGATTGCGTTCGATGAGCGCGGCGACAAATGGATCCAGTTATCAAACGACAGCCCTAATTGGATCCGAGCGTACTTCGGTATGCACCCGCCGGCCCGGGGAGCGCAATTATTCATGCCTTATTTCCGTGCTCTACCGCCGACACTTTCGGTACAAGCATGCGATTTTGATGTCGCGGCAAAATCGAGTTCAGACCGGGTCGTAGGCGCAGCGCGACAGTTTTGAACGGCTCATTCCGTATGTCACCTAAATACATCGCGTACGCGATCGGCGCCGGCGCTTACATGTTTTTCGCCACGATTCTGCTCGGCCGCATCTTTCTGCTAGGTGACGAGTACATGGGGGTGCACCTTCCGGCGCTGGCGTTGTTCACCTATTCGATCGTACTCGCGCCTCTGACTTACATCGCGGCCCTACGGCGCCGACCGCTAGCACGAGCTGTGTTATGGTATTGTGCTCTTTCGTACGTGGCCGTATGGGGCGGTGCCGTTGGGTGGCGTCAATACCTCTCGTTCGGTTCAGACAACGCGCCGATTGGTGCTTCCGAGCAGGTAGTTAACTCGTTTTTGTTCTGGATGATATTCGGAGGGTTAAACCTGCCGCCAACCGCGATCCTATACGGCTTGCTGCTCGCATTTGTCGATCGGCAACAAGAGCGCAAGAACCCTTCCTTTCGACTGTGGTAAGACAGTCGCACCGCGTTCAGCAATAGCTAACGGCTTAACATGCCGCGCGTTACAAAGCGTCTAGGTTAATCGCCCCGGCCATTGCCCGATACGCGGAGGCGTTCGGGTGAAGATGATCTCCGCTGTCGAACGCAGCCGAGAGCCGATGAGGATCGTGCGGATCGCGTACGATCGCATCGAAGTCGGCGACGCCATCGAATATACCGCTCGAACGGATGAAGTTGTTTACGGCGAGCCGCGTTTGCTCGCCGGCGTCTGCGTACGTTAACCAGCCGCCATACGGCGTAATCGTGCAGCCAATAGCCCGAATGCCACGCATGTGCGCACGCCGGACCAGCTGCGTTAGACCGAATTCGATTTTGCCCGCGTCATATTGGTGCGGCGTTTGTTGAATATCGTTGATGCCAAGAAGCACGATAAGATCGGTAACGCCGCTCTGCACGAGCACGTCGTTATCGAAGCGTTCCAGCGCGCTTGGACCGAAGCGCGGCGAGCCGAGCAAAATACGGTCGCCGTCGATGCCTTCGTTCAAGACCGTAAGCCGCTGCCCCGCGGGCAGCGCTGCTAACCGCCGCGCAAGATCATCCGTCCACCGATCATTGCCGTCGATCGTCGATCCCTGACCGTTCGTGATCGAATCACCCAGCGCGACAACGGAGCCGCGCGCAGAACTTCCGGAAACGTCAACCGCATCGAGAAAGTACCAATTGCGATCGCGGGCGGTAAACGCGCGGCTGCCTACATCGTTAACGCGATTCCCCGGCGCGGAAAAACTGTCTTGGTACGCAAGGTGATGGTATGTCGGCGAAGAGGTGGGGTCGGCAATATAGAGGCTCACCAGCAGATCGCTTTGCGGAGCCACCGACAGGGCGACGTTATCACTGACGATGTCGGCGTGCGCCGGTATCGTTGCGGACGCGACCCCGGAGAACGTGACAACTCGCAGTGTCGTAGGGGCGGCGTCCGCCGACGCGCTGTTGTGCGCCACGGCAATAGTAACCGCCGATATTCTGACCGGCTCGTCGCCGAAACGATTGGTGAGCCGTACTCGAACGGCGCTTCCACCGATGCCGGCATGCACGACCTCACGAAGCGTGACGTTGTTAAAAGTTGTGTTGGGGTCCGACGATGAAGGCGCAGCCGCCCACGTCCCGATCCATGACGCAAAAAGCAAAAAAACAGCAACGAACACGTATTTTTAAGTACGTCGCTTTTCTTCCGTGGCCTACCGGCGCATCGAAAGGCGCAAGGCGGGGGCGCTAGGGCTCCGCGATCGCCGCCACGCACTCCGCGCATGTTGCTGCTTTTTCTCCCGGTACTTGCCGGATCTCGCGTGCGCTGCGCCCACAGGCAAAAACGGCTACCGTTTCGGTCAGCGGATCGCCTGCGGGGCGTCCGCCTTTTATGCGAACATCGGTCAACATCAAATGCGTATGGGAATCGCCAGGAACGCCAACGATGAATCCACGTTTCGCATAATAGCGTACGGCGTTTTGAAAATTGCCGAACCAGCTGAGCGGACCGGTGAGCTCGTACCGTCCCTCGTCGGGCAGCGTCAAGCTCTCTGCAAGCAGCGTATCGAGCGCAGCGGCCGTCTCGGCTTCCGAGAGCGCCGCGCGCTGTGCGATCGCCGAAGTGGGCTGGGGCTCTTGTGAGAGCGCCAGTAAAACACGGTGCCATGCAGTCATGCTATCGAACCCCAGGTCATGGTCTACGTACCGGCCGTGCCGCGGATAGTGCCATAGCGACTAACGCTTTCCGGGTACAAGCCCGCCATGGATGACAAGCGGAAAAGAGACGAGTTCGGGGAGATTTTCCAGGACGACCTCACCGAGAATCAAAGCAAGGCGCCCGGCCCCATTCGCGAGGATGAAGAAGAGCAGCTTACGCTCGACCCGGGAGTCGACTCGCAAGAAGACGATGAGATGATGGCTGAAAACCGCTTCGGAGTGAACCAGCCGAAAAAATCCGACGGCTGAGCTAGCGACGAGTGCCGGCCTTCATTTTCGATCTTGATGGGACGTTGGCTGACAGCGTCTATCAGCACGTCATTGCATGGCATAGCGCGCTGCGCGAGTGCGGTTTGGAGATCGCCATGTGGCGGCTCCACCGCAAAATCGGCATGAGCGGTGCGTTGTTGCTGCGCGCGTTTGCCGACGAAGCCGGCCGCGAATTTGACGATCCGTTGAAGGCGAGGTTAGAGGCACTGCACACCGCGCATTTTGCTAGGCTGCGGCGCGACATCAAAGCGTTTCCCGAAGTGCCGGAGCTATTTGCGGATCTACAGAAACGCGATTTGAAGTTTGCGATTGCCACCAGCGGCGACTTGAAAGACGTACAGCCGCTTCTGGATCTCGTTCAGCTGCCGCACGGCATTCCGGTGATCAGCAAAAAGGACGCGCCGAACCCGAAGCCCGATCCGGCGCTTTTTCTTAAAGCAGCCGAGAAACTTGGCAGCCGCTCGGAAGAAACGATCGTCGTCGGCGACAGCGTGTGGGATATGCTGGCAGCGCGGCGGGCGCATTTCCTGGGTATCGGACTGCTCACGGGCGGGTACGGAGAGAGCGAGATGACCGGCGCGGGCGCGTTTCGCGTTTTCGCCGACCCGGCGCAACTGCGCCGGCATT
>JAICWY010000136.1 GCA_025934645.1 Vulcanimicrobiia bacterium | reverse complement strand
TGAGCGTCCGCTATCCGCGCGATTCTTGGATTCCGGCGGCACTCTGGAACCTTGCGGTTTTGTATGAAGAGCTTCCGGGTTCCGACGCGCAAACGCACGCGGTCGCGGTCCTTCAGAAGCTGCGCGACCAATATGCCGGCACAGACTTTGCCACGAATGCGCAGCGCGATTTGAGTCGCGGTATCGGCGTGCGGCCCTGGCCGCGCTGGGCCGGCGCACCGCCCGCTCCCGGATCTCCGCCCGCTTCCGGATCGCCTGCGCCGTCACCACTGTCTTCACCAACCTCAACACCGTCTGCTACCGATGAAGCGTCGCTGCTCAAAGCGATTACTGCCGCGCGGGGCAACGCATCGCAGGCACTTGCGCTCGAGTCGCGATTCTGGTCGCTTTCACACAACGGAGCGGATGCATCATACGTCCGTTGCGCGTGGGAGCTCGCCGCTGCATTCGAGTCGCTTCCGGGTCCGACGGCACAAACGCATGCCATCCGGCTACTCGCGCTCCTCGTGGACCGCTACCCCGATATCATCTACGGCAGATGGGCGATGCGCGATTTAAAGCGCGGCATCGGTTTACGATCGAACTAGCCGGCGGAAACTGGGCACAATAGCTGCATGAAGAACGATGGTGAAACCGCCGGCGTCATCGCGTTCCCGCCGCTGATCTACGGGATCCCGCTGGCGTTGAGTTTAGCTGCAGATCATTTCATATCCAAACGCCGTTTGCCGCCATCGTCACGAGTACTAGCGGCGGGCTTTTTTGCAGCCGCCGCCTCGATCGTGATTCCGTCGGTGCGCGAATTCAGAAAAGCCGGCACCGCTGTCGATCCGTTCGAAGAAACCACCGCGCTTATCGAAGGCGGTCCGTTCGCGTACACCCGTAACCCGCTCTATTGCGCATTAACATTGGTATATTGCGGTGCCGCTCTCGCAACTCGGCGCACATTTCCGTTAGCTCTGTTGCCCGCGGTGCTTTGGACCATGAATACCGGCGTAATCGATCGTGAAGAACGCTATCTCGAGCGCAAATTCGGCGATGCGTATCGTGATTATGTGCATCGCGTTCCGCGCTGGTTTTAACGCATAGGTCGAAAGCACCAATTAGCGGAACGCGCCGAGCGCAAGCGAACTATCAGGCACGGAGGGCCGCGCCATATGAACCTTCGCACTGTCATCCTCATCTGCGCTTCCGCCGGCGTCCCGCTGGCACTACTTGCGCTCCTGTTGCCTATATCGTGGGGATACGGCGGCTACAATTTTACGCTCGGCTCTTCCAATAGCCGCGTGTACTTTTCCGATCCATCCGGCCCGGCATACGCTGCCGGCTTACGCGTGGGCCAGCGCGTCATCCCGAATAAAGGCGATGACTTCGTGCACGAGAACGCGGGGCCGATAGGAACGGTCGTTCGCGAGCACGTTATCGACCGTAACGGTAGCGTACGTGTTATTCGCTTTGCCTTCGTGCCGTTCAGCGGCGGGCTCGGCGTTCTGCAGCAGATTATCAAGCTCGTCAATGGGCTTACGGCGCTGGTTGCATTCGTTGTCGCCATTCTCGTGCTACTGCGTGCGCGGAATCAACGCGTTGGAACTCGCGCAGCGTGGGTGCTGTTTTTTTCGGGATCCGCGGCGCTCTCGCTGTGCGGTTCTCTGGTCTGCGGGAACGCGTGGTGCGCGGAAGTGCTGAGGAACTTTCTGCCGCCGCTGTTCGCCGCGGCATCGTACTGGTCGGCCCTCTTGCTGCTGGCAATTTATCCGTCGAACCGAACGAGATTGCGTGGAGCGCTTTCCTGGTTCGGTCCGGCACAATTGGCCGTCGTTCTCCTGTCAGATTACGGATATATACGGTTCATCGAACGCGGCGCGGGCGATCCGGTTCTTGCGCAGATTCAGAATGGCAGTGTCGGCTGGGCCCTGTCGTTACTTTTCGCCGCTGCGCTCGCCGCGGCGATCGTCGATGCGTTCGCAAGTGCGCATCACGAAGATGCGGCGCCGGTGCGCTGGCTGGGCGACATGTGGCTGATCGCGACGGGCTTTGGCGCTGCTCCGGCGGTCCAAGGGCTCGCCGGCGGAACCAGCCTAAATACACACTACGGCGATTTCATTAAAGCTGCGCAAGTGCTATTCACTGCCTTCGGCGTGGCGTACCCCGTTTTACGTCACCGCTTAGTCGATCTAAATATTCTCGTATCGCGCGCGACGGCATTCACCGTTGTCTCCATGATCATCGTCGCGGTGTTCGTTGCTGCGGAGTGGGGAATTTCAAAGGTCTTCGAGCAGTCTTTTGGGCTCTCGCACGACAACAGCGGTTTAGCGGCGCAGCTGCTGACGCTTGTGATCGTGCTGGTCCTCGGCATGTCGGCGCGATCGATCCACCGGTTCGTCGAAGAACGGCTTACGCGCGCGTTCTTCCATAAACGCTTACAAGGCCTGGTTGAGATCGAACGCGTGGCGCGCGAAGCCGATGCTGCAACAGACGCGTCGGACCTGATGGAACTTGGCGTGCAAACCGTGAAACGGGGAATCACTCCGCTCGGAGTGGCCTATTACCTGCACCGCGGCGACCGGTACGAGCGCAGTGTGGATGCCGGTGCCGGCAACTTTCCCCAGAGCTACCGCTTCAACGACGGCGTGCCGCTGCGCTTACGCCGCTGGCAAGAAGCGTTTGAAGTCGACGATGATTCAAACGAACGGCTGCACATGCTTTTTGTGCCGATGACCGTACGTGGCGACCTTCTCGGCTTCTTGTGCTGCGGGCCGAAGCCGGATCGCACAGCGTATCTGGAGGACGAAATCAAAGCCTTATCGCTTCTCGCGCACCACACGGCGATTGCCACGGCGCTTCTCCCGCACGCCACCGCGCCGGAAACGACGGCGGGTCTCACGTTAGCAGCGACCTAAGCCTGATCGATCATCGTTGGAAACTGCGTAAAAAGAAGAAAGCCCCTCGTCTAGAACGAGAGGCCTTCGGTTTGGTTGCGGGGGCGAGATTTGAACTCGCGACCTTCGGGTTATGAGCCCGACGAGCTACCGGACTGCTCCACCCCGCGATGGCGAAAGCACTTATACGTGATAAATACTCCCGAATTCCTGCGCGTCGTTCCGAAAGTTCA
>JAICWY010000062.1 GCA_025934645.1 Vulcanimicrobiia bacterium | reverse complement strand
TCCGCGCGCCGCTCGGCGATCGCGCCAACCGCCGCTTGCAGCGGCTCGGACTGGCAATGTTGAGCGCGCGCGACCGCTTTTGCCATGTGATCTTCGAAATGCTCGTCATCGAAGACCGCAAGAGTAACGAATGCCAACGTCTCGATGAACGGCGAACGGTATTGCTGCGCCGCCGTTACAGCGCCTTTTGCATAGCGAAGTGCCAACCGGCGTTCCGTCGCATTCGCCGCCGCGATCATGCGGCCGCACGCGACCCATCGCAGCAGGTCGGCATCGCCGGGTTCTTCGCTGCGCCCTCGGGAAACGGCGCTGAAGTATGCAAATCCGCGCACGCCGTTGCGGAGCACTGCGTCTTCCAACTCGGCGGAGTAGCGGGCAAAAAGTGCGCTCTCGCCGGAGATCCATGCGCCAAAAGCACCCTCAGCCAGGTCCAGGGCAACGAAATTGTACAAACCGGACCGGCGCGCCGCTTCGAGCGAGCGATCGATGAACTGGCGGGCGACCGCGAACTCGCCGCGCACGCGCGCGACGTCGGCGCCCAAGGCGAGGAGCGTGCCCGAGCCCATGATCTCTACGCCGGATACCAGCGGATACGCCGTCGTCAAATTCTTCTCGGCTTCGTCGATGCGGCCCATGCGCGAGCGCATGACACCGAGCAAGAATGAAAGGTAGCCTTCGAGATAATCCTTAGGTTCGTTTTGAAAGTTGTTATCGCGCGCGAACTGCTCGAGCAGCTCTTCGGCCTCGTCGAGCAGACCGATGTAGCTCATGAACAGAATACGGAACACCAGAATGTAATAGCGTTCCAGCGGCGTGACGCCGGGCGAGAGCGTGCGCCAAAGCGACTCCGCTTCGTCGAGCAGTTCTTCGGTGTCGATGCAAAACATACGCAGCATCGCCGTGACCGCCCACAAACGCGGATATTTCTGTACGAGCGTGCGATCGAGGGACGACAGGACCCGCGCGTACTGCATGGAAGGCGCGGCGTCGCGGATCACTTCATGCCGGCCGAGCGCTTCCGCCGCAGCATGCTGATCGCCGCGAGCCAAGTGCAGCTCGGCGGCGCGCTGGTAGCGCTTGCTCTCCATATGCACGCGCGCGGTGCGCGTAAGCAATTCGTCACGCTGCTCGCCGTGACGCTCCGCGAGCAACGACGCGAGCAGCGGATGGAGCGTAAACGTGGCGTCGGCCGCCCGCGTGAGAAAAGGCGATCCCTTCGCGAACTCCGATAGTGCGCGCACCGACAAATCGTCGGGCAGCGCGGCGCGAAGATCGGCGGTGGTCGCGTGCGGGATGCACGCGCATGCGAACAATGCGTCGACGAGCGACGGATCGAGGGACGCGAGCACTTGATCGGCCAGATAGTCGTGCAGTTCTTCGAACGCGACGTCGTCCAAGCTCTCCAGCAGCGTTTCGATGCGCCCTTCGTTCGCGAAGCGCTTCAACAAAAACACCGCGATCGGCCAGCCCTGCGAGAGTTGCATGATGCGCGAGACGAAGGCCGGCTCGGCGGCGTAATTTTGAAACAGCTGCACGAGCTCTTCGCGATCGAAGGCTAGATCTTCGGCGCGCAGCGTCATGATTTCGTGCGGCGGCGCAAAACGGGTCAGATGCACGCGCAGACTCTCGCGCGAGCAGATCACAATGGTACGCCC
Organism: Vulcanimicrobiia bacterium; assembly: GCA_025934645.1. Taxonomy (GTDB): domain Bacteria; phylum Vulcanimicrobiota; class Vulcanimicrobiia; order Vulcanimicrobiales; family Vulcanimicrobiaceae; genus JAICWY01. Next base: position 10,891 of record JAICWY010000062.1, on the reverse strand, counting down.
CGGCGGCCGCTGGGTGAGCAGACGCGCGAAAAAATCCCGCGCGGCCGCGTTGCGCGCGATGTGCTCGGCGTTCTCGAAAACGAACGTGGTAGCCGTTACGTCCTGCTTCCAGGACTCCAGCGCCAGGTTCACGCGTTCGGCGACGCTGGTACCGCCGTCACCGAGCATCAGTTCGCGTTGCGTAAGCGCCTGCGTGCGCTCCGGATTCTCCGCCGCCAGGGCGGGGACGACGCGCCGCGCTAAATCCAGATCGTCCTGAATGCCGGTCGCATCGCAGACCGCGCCGTTCTCGCGTTCCGACAGCATCTGGCGGGCAAACGTCGTTTTTCCGAAACCGGCCGGCGCGATAAGGGCGACAATGCGCGGCTGAACGCGATCCACACGCGCCAATAAAGAGGTACGGCGAAGTTCGAGCAAGGGCCCGGACAGAGCAGCCACTAGCCCGGCGGTTTCGACGCTGCGGACCTTAAGACTTCCGTCGGAAGGCTCCGGCTTGTAAGTGGATTGTAATTTTGTGCGTATAGGCCGTAAGGACCACGAAAATTCCGTACGGTACTCTTGGACCAATCGGCTCCGGAAAACATGTCGAGTTTTCCAGAGGGTCGATGAGAGCCGTGGTTATGCTCTTTCTAGGGGAGACAATTGGGATGGCCCTTTCCACCGAGTGTCTTGCCGCGCGCGTAATGGTCGCCGGTAAGAATCCGCTCATAATCCGCACGCTGACCAAGTTGTTGGAGCTGGATGACCACATTGAGGTTGTCGGGGAGGCTCCGGACCTCATCATCGCCGATGAACCCGGGCAGTACGCCGGCGGCGATGCCAAGGTGTGCCTTCTGAGCGAGCTGCGCGATCTCACCGTTACCGAACTCTTAGAGACGGTCAAGCACATGGATGCCGCCGGCCTTCGCCAGCGCCATCTGCATGCGGTCACCTTGCCTCCCCAGCGCGACGCGCTGGCAACGCTGTCCGAGCGCGAGCTCGAAGTGGTGCGCTTGGTCGCCGAAGGTCTTTCCAATAAAGAGATCAGCTCGCGGCTTTCGCTGAGCGACAAGACGGTCAAGAACCACATCTCGCACATCCTTGCGAAGATGAATTTGACCGCGCGCACTCAGGTCGCGGTCTACGCCATTCGCGCAGGCCTCGTGTAACTATCTCCTCGGGTGCAGCAGCAAGGCGCTCGTGCCGCATCGGCGGCACGGGCGTTCTTGTTTAAAAGGCACACGTCACCGGGCATAACCTTCCAGATGTCCGCGCCCCCGAACGCGGCGCTTTTGGCGTCGAGACCCAGCCGGCTTTCTTCAACAGACGCGCTTCAACGGCGCGCTTCTCTTGCATTTCAGCGCGCGGCGATTCCTCAGACACTTCCGCTGATCGCCGGTTTCCGTTTCGATGCGGTATACGAGCCGGGCCGGGCGGCCGACCAAATCGGCGGCGACTGGTACGACATCTTTCAATTGCAAGACGGCCGCCTCGTGCTCTCCATCGGTGACGTGTGCGGATCGGGGCTGGAGGCTGCGGTGGTCATGGTCAGCATGCGGCAGAGCATCCGCGGCGTCGCACACCTTTACCCGGACCCCGCGCTTATGCTCGAAGCCGCGGACTCAGTTCTCCGCAGCCAATTCCCCGAGCGCTATACGACCGCGTTCGTTGCCGTAGTCGATCCGGTAACGCAGCTCATGGCGTACGCAAACGCGGGACATCCGGCGCCGCTGGTTCGCGCGCCGGGTGGGCAGGTCAACCCGCTTTTCGGACATGGCCTGCCACTGGGCGTTACGGGATTTGCCGCACACAACCACGTGCACCACCGCGCACTTGGACCGGATACGCTGCTCGTACTCTACACCGACGGCATCACCGAAGCGACCCAGGACGTGCTCGAGGGCGAGCGCACCCTTCGCGCGGCGCTGGCGGAGTTGCCTGCGGGCCGGGCGCACCTTGCGCGTTACCTGCACGACGCCGTTCTGACGCATCCCTCGCGCGATGACGTCGCCATGCTTACGGTCCTCATCGAAGATCCGGCGCCGATCGCACGATGGCGCTTCGATCCGGCTTGGTCGGACGCGGCCAAGCGTGTGCGCGACGAATTGTGCGCGCACCTGGCGCTGGCCGGCATGAACGAGACGCAGCTCTTCGAGGTGCTCACGCTCTTCTCCGAATTGATCGCAAATTTGCTTCATCACGCGCCGGGAACGGCGGAACTGCTGCTCGAGCAGCGCGGCGATCAAGCCCTGCTGCACGTGCTCGACAATGGTCCGGGATTCACGTTCAGGCCAAAGTTGCCGCACGATCTCTTTAGCGAGAGCGGTCGCGGGTTGTTTCTGATCGACCGTTTCGCAGCGTCTTTTTCGGTGGAGCCCCGCCCCGGCGGCGGCAGCCACGCTCGCATCGTCCTCAACACTAGAACGGGAGCGGAACACAAACGATGACGGAACACGAAACCGGTGAAACCGCGCGCCTTCAGGCAGTGCGGCGCTACGATATTTTAGACACGCCGCCGGACGGAGCGTTCGACCGCATTACCGCGCTGGCGTCGCGTATCTTCGACGTGCCGATTGCGCTCGTGACGATCGTGGACGAGGATCGCATTTGGTTCAAATCGCGCTACGGGCTGGACGGCGTAGACGAGATCTCACGCGATCCCGGCCTGTGCGCCTCAGCGATTCTTGCGGATGCCCCGTACATCGTCGAAGAAGCCCGGAAGGACCCTCGCACGCTGCGAAACCCGCTGGTCGCCGGCGATTTTGGGCTGCAATTCTATGCCGCTTCCCCGCTGCGCACGAACGATGGACATCGCCTCGGTACGCTCTGCGTGATCGATCGCGAGCCGCGCATTTTCTCGCCGCGCCAAGCGGAGGTGTTGCAAGGCCTTTCCGACATCGTCATGGACGAAATGGAACTTCGCATTGCGGCACTCAAGGCGATCCGCGATGCCGGAGCCAACCGTGCCCCGGCCTTGTAAGAAAACTTCCGGAATTGGGAAATCTGCGGTATATGCGCGAAGCACGACCTAACTGGCCGAACGGCATCGGCCTCTTGCTAATTCACATCGGAGCGCTGGCAGTTTTCATACCGGCGTTCTTCTCTTGGTGGGCGATCGCCGCCGCCGCGATTGTCGCGTATGCGACCGGAGGCCTCGGCGTTACTTTGTGTTACCACCGCACGCTCTCGCACCGCAGCGTGCGGCTGCGCAAACCGGTGGAGTACGCGAGCGCCATTCTGGGCGCGCTTGCGTTCCAAGGGGATCCGATCAGTTGGGTGGCTACGCATCGCGTGCATCACGCTCACTCCGATCAGCAAGGCGATCCGCACAGCACGCGGCTCGGCTTCAGTTGGGCGCACATCGAGTGGCTTTTCAAACCGAATCCGAACGTTCCCAACACGCCCGAAGAGTATAAAAAGTATTGCCCGGATCTTTGGAACGAGCCGTTTTACCGCGCATTGCATCATTTTCACTTGCCGCTGCAGATCGCGCTCGCGGGTGGGTTGTACGCGCTCGGCGGATGGCCGTTCGTGATTTGGGGCATCTTCGGCCGGCTCGTATTCGCGTATCATTCCACCTGGCTGGTGAATAGCGCCACGCACATGTTCGGATACCGCACGTACAAAACGACGGATCGTTCGACCAACTCGTGGTGGGTCGCGCTGCTCTCGTTCGGAGAAGGCTGGCACAACAATCACCACGCCTTTCCATACTCGGCGCGCCACGGCATGGCATGGTACGAGATCGATCTGACGTGGTGGACGATCCGCTTGCTTTGGTTGCTGCGCCTGGCCGATAAAGTGCGCGTTCCGAGCGCAGCTATCCGCGAGCGTCTCCGTATACCCGCGGCACGCGAACAGCGCGCATAGTCTAACACGCCCCTGCGCGGGCATAAGAACGGCATGCGATTTTCGCGAAGCGGGCGCGTGCTCGCCGCATGCCTCATCGGCGCCGTGGTGGTGCTCGCCGTCTTTGGATACGCATTCAGGTCCACGCTGGGGGCCTGGGCGATTCCGAAGATCGCCGGGGCGGCAACCGGCACGAGCGTTTCCTTCGGCGGGATGCAGTTGCACGGCCGCAACGCAACGTTCACCGGCGTAAACATCAGTTCGCACGCCGGTCAAGAAATCGCATATATTCCACGCGTGTACATCACCTACAGCCTGCGCGATCTGCTCCCGGGCAGCAAGCACCGCTTCGGGCTCTCGTCGATCGTCGTCGATCATCCGCAGATCACGATCGTTCACAACCGGGACGGCACGTACAACATTCCCAAGCAGAAGCGCGGACCGGCGGTCAGCCGTCAGGCCGCGCCGCTGAACTTCACCGCCAAGGTCCTCGACGGTACGCTCACGATGATCGATTTCACGCGCGTGCATCCGGACGCACAGCACTTGTACGTCGACAACGTCAACGTCGACGCCGTGGTCAATAGCGCGGCGCGCACGCACTACGTAGCGGCCATGAACTATCGCGAGGGTTCGCGCCTCTATCCCATCCACGGCAAAGGCGCCATCGATGAAAGCACCGGTTTCACGCTGCATCACTGGACGGCCGCCCGCGTGCCGCTGCCGCGCCTGCTCAACTATGGCGTAAACAACGCCAACATCGACATGCTCGGCGGCGCATTGGAACACCTGGATCTCCGCTACTTCGGAAAAGTGGCGGCCAGCGCGTACATGAGCGGCGTAAAAGCACGTCTGAGCGGCGTTTCGCAGCCGGTGCGCGACGGGCACGGCGAACTGGACGTGTACGAGGGCGGACTGACGACGCGCGGACTGTATGCAAACGTCGGCACGATGCCGGTGCGCGTGACGGGCGGCATCACCGACCTTGCGCATCCGGTGTTCCGCCTTGCCGTCAATGCGAACGGCGATCTGGCCAGCCTCAAAACGCTCGTGCCCAGCACGGCGAAGCTTCCGATGTCGGGTGCCGTTGCAGCGTCGATGATGGTTGAAGGCTCGATGAAACAGCCGCAGGTGCTGCTGCGCTTGCGTTCCCCGCTGGTGCGGTACCGCGGGACGCCGATTGACGCGCCGCACGGGCTGATCGCCTTCGATGGACAAGAAGCCGACGTACTTTCATTCGATCTGACTTACAACGGGTTCGCCGTCGGCGCGCGCGGTCGCATGGCGCTGCACCCGCAAACCGATGCGGTTGAAATGATCGCCCGGCTCGACGGGCCGTCCGGCGCGCTGCCGTACGCGGCGTCTATGCTGCCGGGCATGACCATCGGCGGCACCGTTCTTGCCACCGGAAACGACTTGAAGCGCGTCGATACCCATGGCATCGTGCAAGGCAGCGGAAACGGCGAAACGCTTGCGGCCATCTTCAACGTGGACAGCCGCGGAACGGGCACGGTGGCGCCGTTCGCGATCGAGGGAGCGGGGCGATCGCTTTACGGCGAGATTGCGCTGGACCGTCCGCACGACCGGCTCTCGGCGCTTGCTAGCGCACGGCATTTCCCCATCGCACTCCCGCGGCCGTCAATTTCGGGAACGCTTACCGGCGACGTATACGCGCAAAAGCGCGGCAATGCGCTCGGAATGCTCGGCGACGTCGACGTGCGTGACGCATCGTACGGCAAGATTCAGATTGCCGAGGCGCGGGCGCGATTCACCGGTGGCGTAGGAAACGTTCGCGTGTCCTCGCTCGCCGCGCACGGCAGCTTCGGCACGCTGAACGCCGCAGGCACGATCGACGGCACGAACCGCGTTGCGCTCGAAGGACGCTTTAACGGATCGCTTTCGCAGCTCTCGCGTATCGCCGGAAATCTTCCGGCGAGCGGCACCGTAGATGCGCCCATCGCGCTAGTTTACGACGGCGGCAAAGCCATCGCGCAGATTCACGACGCGCAATTCCGCAATGCCGACGTGCGCGGCGTTCCGCTCGAGGGACTGAGCGCAACGATCGGCACTCAAGGCAAGAACGTGCGCGTATACGCGGCGCAAGCGTCCATCGCGCAGGGCGGGCACGCGCGCGCCTCCGGAACGCTCGGGGGCGGCATGGCGGTGGCCGTTTCAAATGTAAAACTTGCAGCGCTGCATGGCGCCGGCGTTCCGGTTACCAGCGGCGATGCGAATTTTGCCGCGACGGTGCAAGGCCCGTTGAACGCGCCCGACGTGCGCGGCGCGCTGCTCGTTACGAACGCGGCATACCGCAATATTCCGGTCAGCGCGGAATCGGCGTTCGCCTACGCGGGCGACACGCTGCGCTTGAACGGCGGCGTGGTTGGCGCCGGCCCCGCCTTCGTCACATTGGACGGCGCGGTGGGCGGCGTGCGTTCGGGAACGCCGCAATACGATCTCGATGCCGCACTGCGCGGCGCGGACGCACACTCGCTCGTCGCGCTTGCGCAGCCGCGGCTCAACAAGCAGTATATCGAAGGTACGATCGACGCAAACGTGCACGTGGGCGGCGCCGGACGCGCGCCCGCGGTAAGCGGCGCTGTGTCGGTTCCGGCGGGATCGGTGCACGGCCTGGCCTTCCGCGACCTGCACGGCACGCTTTCGGGAACCGCGCAAAACTTCGCATTGCAAGGCGGGCACGTGCAAGTCGGCTCGACGGCACTCGCTTTCGAGGCGGCGGTTCGCCGCGGCGCAATGGATGCCGCGCTCCGCGCGCCGCACGCGGATCTAGCGGACTTCAACGATTACTTCGATACGGGCGACACGTTCGCGGGCAACGGCAGCCTCGCGCTCGCGGTAAATTCGGCGCCCGGTACGCTCATCAGCAACGGCAACGTGGACTTGCAAGACGTCCGCTTCCGCCGATTCGAAATCGGCACGACCTCGGCGAATTGGAGCACGCGCGGAAACACGATCGATCTGGTGGCCGACGTCGGCGGCGCATCCGGCCGCGGACACGTCGCCGGAAGCGTGACACTCGGCCGGTTTACGACGCTCGCGGACGCCGCGTCCACCGCAAACAGCAACGTGGTCGCAAGCGTCACGAACGCGGATCTCGGAACGTGGTTGCCGATGCTTGGCTTGACAGCGCCCGTGACCGGAACGCTGGATGCAACCGCGCGCGTCAACGGACGCTTTCCCGACGAAACTATTGCCGCAGACGCCTCCGTGAATCGCGGCACGTTCGGACGCGTGCAGATGCAGCGAGCGCACATCTCCGTGCGCGCCACGCGCGGCCGCGGACGCATCGAGAACGCGCTCGTCCAGATTCCGTTCCTGACGGCAACGGGTTCCGGCACATTCGGGTTGCACGCTCGCGACCCGCTGGATCTCGCGTTTCGCGCCACGAGTCCCGATATCGGCAAGCTCTACGGCAGCATCAACGGCAAGACTCAAAAGATCGCCGGCGCGCTCGATACGACGCTGCACGTTACCGGAACGCGTTTGGATCCTGCGATGAGCGACAGCCTCACCCTGACCTCGCTGCAGTACGATAAATTAACGGTGCCCGCAGTATCCGCCCGCATCGACGCGACCCCCACGTACGTAACGCTGAGCGACGGATTGATTCAATTGCAGCGCGGCAACATCACGGCTTCGGGCTATGCGCCGATCGCCATGAAGCCGCATTTCGAATTGGATCCGCACAACGCGCCCGTCCGGTTGGCGCTGAACGTGAACAACGTGGATTTCAGCAACTTTGAAAACGTTCTACCGCAAGGCACGCATCTTTCAGGCACATTCGGCGGAGCCATGACCATCAACGGTACGGTTGATAATCCGCTGCTCAACGGCACGCTGGCACTGCACAACGGGTACTTTGTTGGACCCATCGACCAAAATCCGATCCGGAACTTCACCGGACAGCTTGCGTTCAACGGCACGACGCTGGCCCTGTACAATCTGCACGCAAACGTCGGCGGAGGAACGCTCGATCTGAACGGCCGCGCGTCGGTGCCGGACGTGCGCGACATCCGCGACGCGACGTTCCACACCGCCATCGCCCTGCGCAACGCGCAGTTCAACAGTCCGAAATACTTCCGCGGAAAAGTCGACGCGAACATCACCGCCGACCGCGCTACGCCGAAGACGCTTGCGGTCATCGCGGGCACGGTGAACGTTCCGTCGGCGCGCATTCCGCTCACGGCATTTTGGAATCCCCGGGCGCCGCAAGGTCCGGCAAAAAAACTGCCCGATATCGCGCTGAACGTACGCGCCACCATCGGCAACGACGTACGCGTGCAGAGTTCGAACGTTGACGTCGGCGCGCAGGGCGCCGTAACGGTAGGCGGCACGCTGCCCAGTCCGACGCTCGGCGGCGCGTTCACCTCGACCGGCGGCAGCGTGGACTTCTTCCGCCGGTTCACGATCGAGAGCGCCGACGTGCGTTTCGATCCATCGAACGGCATCATGCCGTACGTGAACGCGACCGCGACGACGCAGGTCCCGAGTCCGCAAACGTACATCGCGCTCAATGTGAGCGGCCTTGCGCCGGACAATCTGCAGATCGCCTTCAGTTCCGATCCGTCGTACGATCGCGCGCAGATCATGGGTCTGCTCGCGGGCGTCACTCAGCTCAATAATCTCGGGCAAGGGGGCGGCATCGGCGGCTTCTCGGTGGGATCGACCGTGCAAAATCTCGCGGCCGGTGAGTTGAACACGTTCTTCACGCGCGAGATGCTCGAACCGCTCTCCGCCTCGCTGGGCAATGCGCTCGGACTGCAAAATCTGCAACTGACGGATGACTTCCACAGCGGTTTTGGTTTCAGCGCCGTCAAGGCGTTCGGCAAACACGTTACCGCCTCGTACCGGCAAAGCTTGGGAACGCCGTCGCGTCAGATGCTCAACATCGAAGCGCACCGCGGCGACTCCACCGCATTCGCGCTGATGCTCTATCAAGTGCAGTCGCCGGCGCTGCTCGGGTTTCAGCAGACGATGGGTGGTTTGTACGGATACAATTCCGGTTACTCCGATCTCCTCAATCCGACGCTGGGTACGCACGGCGTAAGCCTGCTGTACGAGCATAAATTTCAATGAAACGCCTGCTTATTGCCACACTGCTTCTTGCCGGCTGCGCTGCGAACGCGCAGCCGCTGCCGGCCTCCGTCGACGTTGCCGCGCTCGAACGCGCGCACCCGCTCTACGGCACTCTTGCGCAGTACGATCGTCAAATCGCCGCGCTTCGTGCGACACTGGGAACGGCTCAGTTTCGTTCGGCGGATGTAGACATCGCCGCAGCAGGCGCGGCCGTGCAGCGTGAAGCATCCGCCGCCCAGAACGGCGTGAAGCGCATCCTGAGCGCGGACTCCGGGGAATACGCCGCACGCCGGAACGCGGCTGTGCAAGCCCTCTTAGCGCAGCCGGCGGGCAACGCGCCGAGCGGCGCCGACGTCCGGGCGCACCTCCAACAAACGTACGATACGCAATCCGCGCAGATGCGCAGCGGCGCACAAAGCGATATGCAGGCGTACGCGTCCGCGTTGGAAACGCAGGAACGCTCCGCCGCGGCATCGTTCTCACGCGCGACGCAAGCGCAGGTCCAGCGCGCCTACGACGCGCGCGCGCAAGAGCTGCGCGAGAGCGAATCGACGCTGCTACTGACCTTGGCCCGCAAGCACGCCGCGCAACGCTTGGCGCTGCGCACGAAACTCCAGACGCTCTATCTCCCTCCGTACCGGCGCGCGCCGCTCCAAAAACAACTCTTGGCGCTGCAAAACAGCGAAGACCGTCAAGTCGCGGCGTTGCGCCGGCGAGACGCGGTTACGCTCGCCGCCTACCTCCAGCAGCTACGCGTGCAGGCGAACCGCGAGATCGGCGCAATGAGTTCGCAACTCCAGACGCGGACGGCGGAGAATTTCGCGGCCCGGCGGCGCGTTCTCGCGGCTCAGAACGCGGCTCCGGCGAACCTTGCTTTGAACGCACCGGCGAACGCGACGCCGCCGGATTCGCACGGCGATCTGCGCAGCACGCTCGTCCAGATGAAAGCATCCGCGCCACAGTCCAACGCAGGCCGCACTCAGCAAGCCTACGCACACGCGTCTTCGGACCTTTCCGGACGTTTCGCGGCGATTGGCCGGGGCAACGATGCGTCGGTGCAGGCGTCCCAAGATCAAATCGCCCGGCTGCAACGCGATCGCACGGACTTGAAGCAACGTATCGACGATCAGATCGCCCGCTTTGCGCGCGAAGAAAGCGCACGTTGCAACTGTGCCAATGTTACGGCCGCCGTTCGTAAGGATTTGCAAGCGCTCACTTCGTAATCTGCGTGGATGAACGTTCTCTTGACCGGCGGATCGCGCGGCATCGGAGCCGCCGCCGTACGCGCGCTGCATTCGGAAGGCCACCGCATCGTCTTTACGTACAATCGTGAGGCGGAGCGCGCGCAACGCATCTGCGACGAATTGGGCGGCGATGTGTTCGCGGAACGCTGCGATGTCGGCGACCACGATTCGCTGCCGGGACTGGTGCAGCGCGCGATAACGCGCCTCGGGTCGATCGAGGTGCTCGTGAACAACGCAGCGACGTTCGATGAGAATCCGTTCTTCGGCAACGACTATGCTTCGTGGCGAAAGGGCTGGGAGCGCACCTTCGGCGTCAATCTCTTCGGCGCGGCAAATTTGAGCTTTTTGGTCATGCAGCACATGCGCGAGCGCGGCAAAGGCAAGATCGTGAACATCGTCTCGCGTGCCGCGCACCGCGGCGAACTTACGTTTGCGGATTACGGCTCGAGCAAAGCCGCGCTCACGAATTTGACGAAGTCGATCGCGCGTTCGTGTGCGAGAGACGGCATCGTGGCGATCGCCATCGCGCCGGGATTTATCGAGACCGATATGGCGGCCGCGGACCTGGAGACGCGGGGCGAAGAGCTTGCCGCCGAAGTGCCGCTGGGCTACGTCGGCAAGCCGGAAGAGGTCGCGGGCATCATCGCCTTCTTTGCGAGCGATGCGGCGAACTACGCGAACGGCGCCACGATCGACGTGAACGGCGGCAGTTACGTGCGCTA
>JAICWY010000063.1 GCA_025934645.1 Vulcanimicrobiia bacterium | reverse complement strand
GCCTTGGAAGCAGGCCTCGCCACCGCCCAGGAGAAGCTCGGCGCTCTATAACCCCATGCCATACGTTGAAACATCCATCGTGATCGCCGCACCCGCTCGCGTCGTCTACGAATTGGCCAAAGAGCAAGAGCGTTTTCCCGAATTCATGCCCGACGTGGAAACCGTCACGGTCATGGAACGCCATCCCGACCGTATTCTCACGCGTTGGAAGACGCTGGTCGAAGAAGCGCCGATCGAGTGGATCGAGGAAGACCGCTTCGATGACGAGCGGCAGCGCATCGACTACAAATTACTGGAAGGCGACCTCGACAAATTCGAGGGCAGCTGGACGTTCTCGGAAAACGGCGGCGAAACGCACGTGGTGCTCGGCGTCGACTACGACTTCGGCGTTCCGACTTTGGCGGAGCTCATCGGCCCGACCCTCGAACGCAAAGTCCGCGAGAACAGCGACATGATGCTCGCAGCTCTAAAACGCGAGGCCGAAAAAGCATGAGCGTGAATAGGCCTAAATTCTGTTTCGTCGTCCATCCGTTATCGCTCGAAGATGTTGCGCGGTACGAACCGAGCGCTGCCGGCAAAGGTGCGCCGATCGTCCGCAAGATCATGGAATGGATGCCTGCGTGGAATGCGGCCCACGTAACCGGCGTGCGTACGCCCGACGGCCGCGAAACGGAAGGCTGGTTCGTGTCGGCGTGCCTGCTTCCGGAGCAGATGCTGGAATTTCCGCGTGAGGACGTGTACAAACGCATTCTTCGCGCGATCGAGATCGGCGTCGAACTTGGTGCCGAGGTCGCAGGTCTGGGCGCGTTCACGGGCGTGGTCGGCGATGGCGGCGTGACGATTGCCGAGCGTTCGCCGATTCCGGTGACCACCGGGAACTCACTGACGATCGCCGCAGGCATTCAAAGTTTGTTCCGCGGCGCGGACGAGATGGGCATCGACGCCAAAGAGGCGACGGCGGTCGTCGTCGGCGCGACCGGTTCGATCGGCGGCGCGTGCGTGAAATTGATCGCACCGAAAGTCAAGCACGTGATCTTGGTAGCGCGCAATCAGACGCGTCTGCAGAAGTTTCACGAGTCGATCGAAGGCGAGCTGCCGTGTACGTCTTCGTGCACGACCGATATTTCCGAAGCGGTGCGCCAAGGGCAGCTGATCCTTACGGCCACGAGCTCGACTCAAGACGTCATTCAGCCGGAAGATCTGCAAACGGGCGCCGTGGTCTGCGAACTCTCGCTTCCGCATGACGTGAGCCGCCGCGTTGCCGAAGAGCGCCCCGACGTGCTTGTCACGGAGGGCGGCAACATGAAACTGCCCGGCGCGCCGCACTTCGGACGCGTACGCGAGCCCGGTCAAGAATTCGATTTGAATCTTCCGCGCGGCACGGCGCTGGCGTGCATGAGCGAAACGATGGTGCTCGCGCTGGAAAACCGGCTCGAAAATTACACACTGGGCCGCGGTATCGAACTGGAAAAAGTCATCGAGATCCAAGAGATGGCCGCGCGCTGCGGTTTTTCCCTTGCCGACATGCGCGCGTTCGACACGGCGATCACACCGGAAAAGATCGCCGCAACCCGCGCCGCCGCGCAAGAACGGCGCAAGGGAGTGATGGCGTGAAGAAAGTCGTCTCGGTTTCGCTTGGAAGCAGTGCTCGCGATCATCAGGCGCATGTGAACTTGCTGGGCGAGGAGTTCGATATCTCGCGCGTCGGCACCGACGGTAAACTCGATGCGGCCATCGCGAAAGTGAAAGAACTCGACGGGCATGTCGACGCGATCGGCCTGGGCGGCATCGACGTGTATTTATACGCGGGCAAACACCGCTACGCGCTCCGCGACGGGCTGCGGTTGCTCGAAGCCGCGAAAACGACGCCCGTCGTCGACGGAAGCGGCCTAAAGAATACGCTGGAACGCGAAGCCGTGCGTTTCATGCAAGAAGATCTCGGCATCGAGCTCAAGGGCAAGCACGTGCTGATGGTCAGCGCGCTGGACCGCTTCGGCATGGCGCAAGCGCTGGTCGATGCCGGTGCCGACGTGCTCTTCGGCGATTTCATTTTCGCGCTGGATCTCGACAAGCCGGTCAAAGGCTTGCACGAGTTCGAAGAGATGGCGGAAAAATATCTGCCCGACGCGTGCAAGTTGCCGTTCCAGTTTTTCTATCCGACCGGTAAGAAACAAGACAAGCCGCCCGAGCCGAAGTATCCGCAGTATTATCACGATGCGGACATCATCGCGGGCGACTTCCACTTCATGCGGCAGTTCATGCCGGACGACCTGAACGGAAAGATCGTCCTTACGAACACGGTCACCGGGAACGACGTGGACGAACTGCGCAAGCGCGGCGTGAAAATGCTCGTGACGACGACGCCCGACTTCCAAGGCCGCTCTTTCGGAACCAACGTCGTGGAAGCAGCGCTGCTTGCCTTGCTCGGCAAAAAGTGGGCCGAGGTTACTTCAGCCGACTACGAGCGGCTGCTGCACGATCTCCATCTCAAGCCTCGCGTGGTGAGCCTCACGTAGCCTGCTTGCCCTGCTTGCGAGTGGAGCGCCCCGCAACGGGGTATGCTGTGGACTGCCGTTCGCGTGGTCCGGGTTCCAGGCAAGACTGTAGGAAAAGCAGCAGGCGACCCCCCCGGACAGTGCGAACCAACCGCGCTGGCGCCCACTCCGGGCGCTTCATTTACACGGAGGCCGTCCGGCTTTGCCCGCCGGCGGGCTCTACTCTGAGGGTTCGTACTTGAACGACAAAGAGATCGTCCTCACCAGAGAAGGTCTGGAAAAGCTCGAGCGGGAGCTCGACGATCTGAAGACCATTCACCGCCGCGAGGTCAACGACCGCATTCGCCAAGCCAAAGAGTTCGGCGATCTGAGCGAAAACGCGGAATATGAAGACGCCAAACAAGAACAGGCGTTCATCGAGGGCCGCATCCTGAAACTCGAGCAGATGATCCGCAACGCGCGGCTCATCGACGAGTCGGATTATGCGGCAGACGAAGTCCATCTGGGTTCCATCGTCAAGGTGAAGGACCTCAAGACGAACTCCAGTCATGAATTTTCCATCGTCGGTTCGGCCGAAGCGGACCCGGTGAATCAGCGCATCAGCAATGAATCGCCGCTGGGGCGCGCGCTCATCGGCCACAAGAAAAGCGAGACGGTCGACGTCACGACGCCGCGCGGGGTCGTGAAATACAAGATCGAATCGATAAAGAGCGGCAACGGCGCCGTCGCCAAGAAAGCCGCTAAGAAAGCTTCGTGAACGAAGACCTAGGAAAGACCGAAGCAGCACTCGTAGCGGCCAGACGTCAAAATCTGGCCGCTCTTCGTTCGCGCGGAAACGATCCGTTTGCGCAAACGCGTTTTGCGGTCGATACGAACATCGCCGAACTGGGCGAGAAGTATGCGTTTCTCGTTCCCGAGCAGCACGCCGAAAGCGAAATCTGGTCGCTCGCCGGCCGCGTCATGGCCAAACGGCGCATGGGCAAAACCATCTTTGCCGACCTGCGCGATCGCACCGGCCGCATGCAGCTCTACGTACGCAAAGACGAAATCGGCGACGACCGCTTTCAGGATTGGATCGATCTCGACATCGGCGACCTCGCCGGCGTACGCGGCTTCATGTTCCGTTCGAAAATGGGCGAGCTCACGCTGCACGTCAAGGAATTCGCCGTGCTCTCCAAGTCGCTCTATCCGCTGCCCGACAAGTGGCATGGTTTGACCGACGTCGAGAAACGCTACCGCCAGCGGTACGTCGATCTGATCGTCAATCCCGACGTGCTCGATTCGTTCGCGATGCGCAGCCGGCTGGTTTCGGAGACGCGCCGCTTCATCGATTCGTACGGGTTCTTCGAAGTCGAAACGCCGACGCTGCTGCACGTAGCCGGCGGCGCGGCCGCGCGTCCGTTCACCACGCACGTCAACGCGCTGGATCAGACGATGCAGATGCGCATCGCTACGGAATTGAATCTCAAGCGCCTCATCGTCGGCGGCATGGAGCGCGTCTACGAGATCGGACGCATTTTCCGCAACGAAGGCATCGACACCACGCACAATCCCGAGTTCACCATGCTCGAGCTGTATGCAGCGTATTGGGACGTGAACGACATGCGCGACTTCAACGAGGCGCTTATCGCGCATCTCGTTTCGGTTGTGACGGGCGGCCGGGATTCGTTGACGATCGGCGATCGCGAGATCTCGTTCAAGCGTCCGTTCAAGACCCTGGAGTACCTAGACGGCATCGCACAGCACGGCGGCTACACGCGCGAGCAGTTGCTCGATCCGGCCGGCGCAGCGAAAATTCTCAAGGAACTCGGCCTTCCGGAATCGCCGACGCACGGCCACGCGCTCGACAAGATTTTCGAACGCGTGCTCGAGCCGCATTTGATTCAACCGACGTTCGTGACCGGGTATCCGGTCATCATCTCGCCGCTCGCCAAACGCCGTCCGGCCGATCCCGATATTACGGATCGCTACGAGCTGTTCTGCAACAATATGGAGGTGAGCAACGCCTTCACGGAACTGAACGATCCGGACGACCAGCGCGCGCGATTCGAAGCGCAGATTCGCGAGCGGGCGCAGGGCGACGAAGAGATCCCCGAACCGGATTGGGATTTCGTGCGCGCGCTGGAATACGGCATGCCGCCCACCGCGGGCATCGGCATCGGCGTGGACCGCCTCATCATGCTCCTCACGAACAACGAGAGCATCCGCGACGTGATTCTTTTCCCGCTGCAACGCCAGCACGGATAACGCTATGCAACAGCTGCAATGCGCGAACGAGCCTTGCACGTGCCCGATCGAACCGGGCGAGCAGTACTGCTGCCATGCGTGTGAAGAGGATGCAACGCGCGGCGATTTGAGCGCGCACGGCCCGTGCCGCTGCCGTCACTCCGCCTGCGAAGCGCGATAGATGCCGGTCGCTACTGTTACGCACGTCGAAAAGCATTTCAATGCGGGCGAGGCCGTGCGCGACGTGGTCATCGGCATGGCCGATGGACTTACCGTGCCGTTCGCGCTCGCAGCCGGCATTTCGGGGGCGATAGCAGCCTCGCACATCGTCGTAACGGCCGGCATTGCGGAACTCGCGGCGGGGGGAATCGCGATGGGCGTGGGCGGCTATCTTGCCGCGCGCACCGACGTAGAACATTACCGCACCGAACACGCGCGTGAAGAGCGCGAGACGCGCGAGCTGCCGGACGTCGAGCGTCGCGAGGTCGCGGAAATTTTGGAAAGCTACGGGATCTCCGGCGAGACGCGCGACCGTGTCGTGCAAGAAGTCTCGGCCGATACGAAGCGCTGGGTGGAGTTCATGATGCGCTTCGAACTCGGCCTTGAAGAGCCCGATCCGAAACGCGCTTTGCGCAGCGCGCTCACCATCGGATTTTCGTACGTTGTGGGCGGCCTCATTCCGCTCGTCCCCTACATGCTCATCGCCGGCACAGGCCGGGCGCTCATTGTAAGCGCGATGGTCACGCTGTGCGCGCTCTTTGCGTTCGGATTCGTGAAAGGCCGCCTCACAGGTATCGCGCCGTTTCGCGGCGGATTGCAGACCTTGGTGACGGGCGGTATTGCGGCCGCCGCTGCATTCGGACTCGCGCGTTTGGTTTCATAGCGCGCGGCTTTTCTCGCGGAAAGGGACCGGCGTGCAAAAACGGGTGTTCTCGTTCCTTCTGGCGGTAATGCTTTACGGCGCGCCGTGTGCCGTCTTGGCCGATGCACCGTCGGCCGGCGTAGATATGAACCTCGTGCTCGGCCGGCAGAAACAATCTTCGCAAACCAGCACCTCGCTGCCGACGATCGCCGTGCCGATGTTTTCCATTCGCGTACCGTTGAAGCGCTTCGCAATCTTCGCAGAGGGCGTTCCGCCGATCGGCCCGGTCGCATACGGCGACGGAGCGGGCAATATGCAGGCGACGAAAATCAGTTACATGCTGGCGGAAGCGCGCTACAGTCTGCCGGGCGATCGTTTCGAAGTGGGCGTCGGGACGACGCTCGTAAATCAGGCCACGTTTTACAACCGGCCCTACGCGATGGTGAACGAGCAGAGTTCGCGCGTCGCCGGTTTCCGTTTTTCGGCGGCCGTACGCTTCGAAAACAGCCTTCGTGCCACAACGGAGCTCACGATCGGCCTAAGCCCTTCGATGCACGGCTTGCAATACTCGCATTTCCGGTATCCGATCGAAATCTGCCGACCGTTTCCCATTTCGGCCGGAGTGCCGGCGGCTTGCACCGCTCTGCGGGGCGTCAACGATCCCGAACTGGCGTCGCTCGTCGACGTGCGCGCGACGCGCGGTCAGCGCTTCGGAAAGTTCACGCTCCGCTACGGGATGCGCTACATCAATTATTCCGCGCGATTCATAAACGGCGCGCCCGCGGATCGCGAACGGCTGGTTATGCCGTTCGTGGGGCTCGAAATGCCGCTGCGGTAGCCCGCTGCAAACCAGGCACTCCTGTGGCCGCAACCAATCAAAAACCGCCCGGGTTGCATCTCCGTACATACTTTTCGTAAGTATTGGAGAAATCAGTGGACCTGACCAAGACCTATCCGCGCAGCGTGCACGACAAGTGGCTCGGCATCGTGCAGCTCGGCCGCGCGCTCGATAAAGCTAAGGCGAAAGCCTCCGGAAACCTGGGTGAGTACAGTTACGACTGCCCGATGGACAAGGGCGTCTTCGAGTTTCTCGGTATCGACGCTGAAGAGTTCTTCGGCGTCGTCAAGAACGCCAGCAGCGATGCCGAGATCGAAGCCTACGCGAAGAAATTCATCGACAAAAAATCGCCCGACGAGATCGACCAGTGGAACCGCGAATGGGTGACGAGCAACGACTCGAGCGAGTTCTTCCTGAACCTTCGCAATCAGGTAGCGCCGGCGCGCACGGACGTGACGAACTGGGCCGACTTGCTGGATCTGGACGAGAAGCGCCCGGTTCCGAAGCGCGAGACGGCGGCAGTCTAACCCTGCTTCGCGCCGTCGTCGAATATGACGGCACGAATTTTTGCGGCTTGCAATATCAGCCGGCGCTGCGCACCGTTGCCGGTGAGCTCGAAAAACGCTTGCGCGCGTTACTGCGCGAGGACGTGAAGATCACCGCGGCGGGGCGCACGGACGCCGGCGTGCACGCGACCGGACAAGTCGTCTCGTTTCATACGCAGGCGGCTTTTCCGTTCGAGAAGCTCGGGATCGCGCTCAACAGCGAACTTCCGAAAGACGTTTCCGTGCGTGACGTGGCCGCCGTGCCAACCGGCTTTTCGGCGCGCTTTTCCGCACTCGAACGTACGTATGTGTACGCGCTGTATGCGCGTCGCGAACCCTCGCCGCTGCTTTCGCGCTGGGCGTACCATGTTTGGCGGCCCATAGATCTCGACGCGTTTCAGCGCGCCGCCGCGTGTTTGATCGGAGAGCACGATTTCCGCTCGTTTTGCGGCATGCTGCCCGAGCGGGGACCGACGATCCGCACGTTGCGCCATTTGAGCGCAACGCGCCGCGGCGATCTGATCCGCGTCGAAATTCGTGCGGACGGTTTTTTGCACCGCATGGTACGCAACATCGTCGGCACGTTGACGGAATGCGCGACAGGGAAGCGCGACCCAGGTTCGATTCCGGACATCCTGGCCGCGAAGGACCGTTCCGCTGCCGGCTTTAGCGCGCCGCCGCAAGGCTTGTATCTAGCTGGCGTGCGTTATAAAGACGGGTTCGATTCGTTCAAAGAGCCGCCCGTCACGCTGGCGTGCGCCGAGTAGTCGAAGCGCAAGAACGTCATCGAGTAAGCATTGCGATCGTCGGCAGAGTAGCGTGAGAGCAGTTCTTCGCGATGCGGCCGCGCCGGCGCATCGTAGTGCACGTCACCTTCCACATCGGCTTCGACGCGCGTCACGTACGCGGTATCGACGAGATCCGAAAATGCGCGGAAGATTTCCGCGCCGCCGATGACGGCGACTTCCGCGGCAGGCGCGGCCAAATCGAGCGCCTCGGCGACGGAATGGGCGACGTCCACGCCCGGCGACTCAAACTGCGCATCGCGCGTGAGCACGATATTCTGCCGGCGAGCCAGCGGCTTACCGATGCTCGCGTACGTTTTGCGCCCCATGATGACCGGTTTGTCGATGGTCAAGCGCCGGAAGTGTTTCAAATCCTCCGGCAGATGCCACGGCAGCGAGCCGCCGCGGCCCATCACGCCGCGCCGGTCGTGCGCGACCACGAAGATCACGCTCGGCGGCATGCGTTAAACCGCGACTTCTGCGCGGATGGGCGGGTGCGCTTCGTATCCGGCAAAGACCATATCGTCGAAGCGGTAATCGAAGAGCGAGTGCGGACGGCGTTTGAAGATCAGCGCCGGAAGCGGTTTCGGATCGCGCGAGAGTTGCAAGCGCGCCTGCTCAAAATGGTTGTTGTACAAGTGGCAGTCCCCGCCGGTCCAGATGAACTCGCCCGGTTCCAGCGAGCATTGGTGCGCGACCATGTGCGTGAGCAGCGCGTACGACGCGATATTGAACGGCACGCCTAAAAACGCGTCGGCGCTGCGCTGATACAATTGGCACGAAAGCCGCCCGTTCGCCACGTAAAACTGAAAGAGCACGTGACACGGCGCAAGCGCCATCTTATCGAGTTCGCCCACATTCCACGCGCTTACAATCAAACGGCGTGAGTCGGGATTGCGTTTGATCTCTTCGACGACGTTGCCGAGCTGATCGATGACGCTGCCGTCGGGCGCCGGCCACGAACGCCATTGCTTGCCGTAGATGGGTCCCAGTTCGCCATTTTCGTCGGCCCACTCATCCCAAATCGTCACGCCGTTTTCGTTCAAATACTTCACGTTCGTGTCGCCGTGCAAAAACCACAAGAGCTCGTGCACGATCGATTTCGTGTGCAGCTTCTTCGTAGTTACCAGCGGAAAGCCGTCGTGAAGATTGAAGCGCATCTGATGGCCGAACACGCTACGCGTGCCGGTTCCGGTGCGGTCGCCTTTTTCGGCGCCGTGCTCCATGATGTGGCGGAGGAAATCTAAATACTGCTGCACGGGTTATGACCTTCGGTGCGTCCGCCGTCCGGCCCCACCCTAGTAGCCGACGCGTTCGAACAAGCCGAGCAGAGCGATGCGATCCGTGCGCGTCATCGAGGATAGCGCTTCGCCCGCGACGCGCTCGACTTCGTCCGTAGCTTCGCCGAGTTTTGCTCGGCCCGCGCGAGTGATGGCGACATAACTCGCACGCGCGTCCCGTTCGTGCGGCGAGCGTTCCACCAGGCCGATCTTGGCGAGCGGGATCAGCGCGCGGGTCACCCCCGAAGGCGTGAGCATCAGCCGCGCCGCCAGGTCCACCGGGCGCAGCCGGCCGCCGACGACGGCGTCCAGCTCGGCGAGTATAATGAAATCGGTGTAACCGATGCCCGGCAGCGCAGGTTCGATGCGCTTGCGCAGGAAGGCGTCGATTCGGGACAAGCCCAAGGCTAGGGCGGCGTTTTCAGGAAGCATGGAGGCGAGTATAGTTGACGAGTCAAATACTTGTCAACTAAATTTCCGCATAAAAGTGCTTGACCGCCGGCAAAAATTCCCGTATGCTGTGCCGGTTATGCGGACCTACCAACAGAAGACCGCCGAGACAAAGCACGACTGGTATATCGTCGATGCGACGGGGCAGCGCCTCGGAACGCTCGCCGTGCGCATCGCGCGCGCGCTCTCGGGCAAGCACAAAGCCACCTGGACCCCGCACATTGACGACGGCGACCACGTCGTCGTGATCAACGCGGACAAGATCGAACTGGGCGGCAAGAAGTGGGACAACAAAGTCTATTACCGGCACAGCGGATTCCCGGGCGGACTCAAAGTCGAGACCGCGCGGCAGGTCAAGGAGAAGCACCCGGAGCGCCTCATCGAGCGCGCCGTGCGCGGCATGCTCCCGACCAACCGCATGCGCAACGTCCAACTCACCCGTCTGAAAGTCTATACCGGAACGGCTCATCCGCATGACGCGCAGCAGCCGCAACCGCTGGCGTAGGAGATCCTGTGAACGATAATTTTCAAGGCACCGGCCGCCGCAAACGCTCGATCGCGCGAGTGAATCTCTCGCTCGGTCAAGGCGTCATCACGGTCAACAAAAAGCCGATGGACGAATACTTCCCGCGTCAGACGCTGCAGCAGATCGTTCGTCAGCCGCTCGAAGCGACGCAGAGCGGTTCGCGCTTCAACATCGACGTGAAGGCTGAAGGCGGCGGTATCGCGGGTCAAGCCGGCGCCGTTCGCCACGGCATCGCTCGCGCGCTGGTTTTGATGGACGAATCGCTGCGCGAAGTGCTGCGCAAGCAAGGCTTGCTGACGCGCGATCCGCGTGAGAAAGAATCGAAGAAGTACGGCCGCAAACGCGCCCGTAAACGCTTCCAGTTCTCGAAGCGCTAATCGTTGCCGCGTAACAAACACCGCAAAAGAGCCGCCTCGCGCGGCTCTTTTGCGTCTTTTACCGGGTACACGCTTCCGCTGGACATCGCGCTCATCGTGCTGGGTGCCGTTGCCGCGCTGTGGCATCCGTCCGCGCAATGGGTCGAAGACGTCTTCAGCAACGGTTACTATCCGGCATGGGAGCATTTTTGGAGTTCGTTTACGCCGGCGATTCCGTTCTCGCTCGGCGACGCCGTCGTGATCGCCGGTGCGGCGGTCATTCTTGCCGCAATCGTTTTTGCGCGCCCGGTTTGGCGGATGCTCGTCGGCATCGCCGCGATCGCCGGCTTATACACGCTGTGGTTCTATGCCGGATGGGGTTTCGGTTACGATCGCGCGCCGCTTGAAACGCGGACCGCCTATGATGCCTCGCGCGTAAACCCCGAGGCAATCGATGCGCTTCGCCGGCGGGCGATCGAACAGATGAACCGGCTCGCGCCGCTCGCGCATGCGGAAAGCGCATCGGATCGCGATAGCGAGGCCGCGCTGCGGAAGCTGCGCGAGGGATGGTATCCCGTCGCTGGCGCGCTCGGCGATCGCTGGCAGCCGCGCGTCTCCGCGCCAAAGCCCACGCTCGCGGGTTGGTTCATGAATAAAAGCGGCACGAGCGGATTCACCAATCCGTTCACGCTCGAAACGCAGCTCTCGCCCGACTTACTTTGGTTCGAGCGGCCGTTCTCGGAAGCGCACGAATGGAGCCATGTCGCAGGCTTCAATCGCGAAGACGAAGCGAACTATATCGCGCTCCTCGCATGTTTGCGCGATCCCGATCCGGCCGCGCAATACTCCGGATGGATCGAGCTGTTCCTCTACCTTCCCGGCGGCCGGCACTATGCGAAGAGCGCGTTCGTGCCGCAAGTGTGGCAAGATTTTGACGCGCTGCGCAAACGCAACGCGCATTTCGTCAACTTGAATCTTTCACGTTTTTCCTGGCGCGTTTACAACTCGTACCTGAAAACCAACCGCATTGCCGCGGGCGTGCAGAATTACGACGAGGTCACCCGGCTGCTGGCGGGTATCCCGCTCGACGCTCAGCGGCTGCCCGTGGCGGCTTCGGGTATATCCGCATCCACGCCGCGCGGGAACAAGTAGTAGAGCGTAATCGCCCAATAAAGCCAGAAGCTGACAATCGGCACGAAGAACGCGCAGATCGTCGCTACCGAGTAGACACCCAACCCGAAGCGGTAATGAAAAACGGTTTGGCGCAATGCTTCGGCTGTTACGAATGGACGGAATGCGCGATGCCCGATCAAGTAGTGCAGAAGGCCGTTGTACACGATCGAAGCGGCGACGAGCGTAAACCCGTACAGCACGTTGGCCGCGCGTTCGCCGTGATATGCGCCCAAAACGGCGGTTGCAAACGGAATAAACGCCGTAATGCCCAGCAGCACCAAGTTGAGCAGCCACGTGGTGCGATCCAGGACGCCGACGCTGCGGAACAACATCTGATGGTTGTTCCACATGATGCCGATGACGGCAAAACTCAGGGCATAGGCGAGCGCGTTCGGCCAAAGCGCGAGAAGCTTTTGAATGAGGTCGCCGCCCGAGGTTGCCGCGGGCACCGTCAGGCCCAAAACCAGAAGTGTGATGGCTATCGCGAAGACGCCGTCGGACGCTGCTTCAAAACGCGTTCTGCTCATCGAGGCCCCTCCCGCCCTCGCGTTTCGGCACGCTGCCTGCTTCCCTTGCTAGGCGAAATCCGCCGCAAACCGATTACCGGAGTATGGAGCGGGGCAAAACGTCCGGGATGAAACGCGTGGCGGCGCTTTGGGGGCTCATCGGCTTGCTCGCGGCGGCCGCGCCCGCGGCTGCAGCCGGCGACGCGCCCTTACTGGCCGACCCGTACCAAATCTACGGGCGCACGCGCGACGCTTGGACCGCGCAACGCTATCCGCAATTCCTCTCGTACACGATCGCCGTCCGCGTTTGGGACGAGTACGAAAACCAGTCGGTCGAAAAGATTATAGGGCGATAGGTGGGAGCAATGCCCGCTAGGCCGCTCGTTCAGCGTTGACCGGTTCGGGGCGACGTTTAGCTGTAAGATAAATCCGCCCCATGCCATTGCGGCATGTC
>JAICWY010000047.1 GCA_025934645.1 Vulcanimicrobiia bacterium | reverse complement strand
CCGGCCGCGAATTTGACGATCCGTTGAAGGCGAGGTTAGAGGCACTGCACACCGCGCATTTTGCTAGGCTGCGGCGCGACATCAAAGCGTTTCCCGAAGTGCCGGAGCTATTTGCGGATTTACAAAAACGCGATTTAAAGTTTGCGATTGCCACCAGCGGCGATTTGAAGGACGTACAGCCGCTTCTCGACCTCGTTCACTTGCCGCATGGCGTTCCGGTGATCAGCAAAAAAGATGCGCCGAACCCGAAGCCCGATCCGGCGCTTTTTCTCAAAGCCGCCGAGAAACTTGGCAGCCGCTCGGAAGAAACGATCGTCGTCGGCGACAGCGTGTGGGATATGCTGGCAGCGCGGCGGGCGCATTTCTTGGGTATCGGACTGCTCACGGGCGGGTACGGAGAGAGCGAGATGACCGGCGCGGGCGCGTTTCGCGTTTTCGCCGACCCGGCGCAACTGCGCCGGCATTTATACGAGGCCGGCATTCCCTAAGGAGCAGATGAATGGAACGCGAGCGTTATAGCGACGACGATATGGTAGAACGCGAAATCGCTGACGAAACCGAATCACCCGAACCCAGCGAAGAAACCGAGATCGAGCGGCGCTCGGGTCCCGACGTGATGCGCGAGGTAAAGCCGAATCCGCCACGCGAGCGCGGCACGGCTATTTACGGCGATACGGACATGGATCCGAATCGCGAGGATCAGCGTTCGGCGCATCATGCCGAATCCGACGAGCACGTGTAGCGCGCTTTAAAAGCGTACGCCGATTCCGATGCCGGCGTAGTGAGATACGGCTATGTCGGTGATGGTGCGGCCAAGTTCCGCATCAATTTCGAACTGCGGCGAAATGAGGTACTGCACGCCGCCGTCTAAGCCCAACAGCGAACCGCCGTCGGGACGCAAGCGCGTCGAACCGTAGCCTTCCAAGTAGAGCTGCGTGCGATCGTTCAGCAACGTCGTCACCACGGCCGACGGCAGAAGCGTCGTCGTGCGTGCGACGTGTCCATCAAGCGCTTGCGCTGCGGAATTTGCTACACCGACCGTCGCGCCGAAGCCCATGCCCGGCGTAAGCGGCGCACTATAATCGAAGTTCAACTGCTCGGACGGTGCACCGGACGTATACTGCGCGGACCCTGTCGGCAGCGTGTAGAGTGCATCGATCGCATACGCATGCTGCGAGTCGTGCCCCAATTCGTACTTCAGGCCGAATCCCGAATCGAATTTCCCGTTCGGGCCGGCGATGTCGAGCTCCAAGTTGGGCGCGGCTCCTAAGCGGATGAACCCTTGCGGATAGATCGTCATTGCTTGCCCGCCTGACTGGTTGGCATAACCGGCTTCCACCACCGTCTCGCGCGGCTTTACCGCGCACGGGCTAAAGCCGATCGTCGGCCGGTTTAGCGCACTCAAAAGCGCGGTGTGCGCGCCGCCGCACGGGTCGCCCGGAGTGGCGGCCGGCGTAGGCGTGGGCATGGGCGCCGGGGACGGCACCGCCAGAGCAGCTGCGAAAATGAGAACCATTCCTAAATTCACGGGCAAATTATTGGCCTTCGGCAGGGCCAATCCTTGGAATGGCACAATCAAGCCGGGTTGTACATGCGCTCACAGTGCTTCGCACTCGTGGCGCCTTTCTTTAAAAGAGGTAGTGCCCCACCCGTGAAGATCGTGGTGACCGTAAAATTGGTCCCGGATACCAATGCGGCGAAACGCATCGATCCGGCGACGAAGCGCCTTGTGCGCACCGGCCTGGAGACGGTGCTCAATCCGTTCGACGAGTACGCCATTGAAGCCGCACTGCAGCTCAAAGAGAAGCTCGGCGGCGACACCACCGTGACCGTGTTCACTATGGCGCCGGAAACCGGAAAAGAGACGATCCGCAAAGCGCTCGCAATGGGTGCGGATGACGCGGTCATGCTCAGCGACGCCGGACTGGAAGGCAGCGATGTCTGGGCGACCTCGTACGCGATGGCGCAAGCGCTCAAGAAAACCGGTTTCGATCTTCTGATCGCCGGCGGCCTAGCCGATGACGGCAATACGGGCGGTGTACCCGGCGCGCTTGCCGAGTATCTCGGCGTGCCGGCACTCACCAACGTTCGCAAGATCGAAGAAGCCGGCGACGGCAAAATTCGCGCGCAGCGCGAGACCGACAGCGGTTATCAAGTCGTCAGCGGTCCCCTGCCCTCACTCATTACGGTCACGATGGCCGTGGGCGAACCGCGCTACGCCTCGCTCAAAGGCATCATGGGCGCCAAGAAAAAGACGATCGTGACGCTCATGCTAGCGGATCTGGGTTTGGATCGCGCGGTCGGCACCGACGGCGCCAAAACCGAAGTGCTCGAAATCTCCGCGCCGAAACCGCGCGAAAAAGCGCGCGTCGTGGAAGCCGCCGACGGCGCTTCGGGCGCGCAAGCCATCTTTGATTTCCTCCGCGAGAAGAAGCTCATTTAATGCAGAACGTCATCGTTTTCGTCGAACATAAATCCGGACAAACGCGCAAGGTCACGTTTGAACTGGCGACCGAGGCGCGCAAACTTGCCGATACGCTGGGCGGAAAAGCGTACGCCGTCGTGCTTGGAACCGGCGCCTCCACGCTGGCCGGGCAACTCACGAAGTATCCGCTCGATACCATCTACACGGCCGAAGATGCCGATGTCGACAAGTATTTCCTCGATCCGATCGTCGATTATGTTGAAGCGGTTGCGAAGACTGCGGGACCGTCGCTCGTGCTGGTCCCCAACACGATGCTCGGACGCGACGTCGCCGGACGCGTCGCCGCGCGTTTGCAAGCAGGCCTGACCTCCGATGTTACCGGCTTCACGACCGAAGGCGGCAAAGTCGTAAGCGTCGCGCCGAAACTGCAAGGCTCGACGATTACGGGCTGCGCCTTTAAAAACACCGAGTACGGCGTTGCGACGGTTCGCCCGAATGCGTTCGAAGCGCAAGCCGGCGGCGGCGGCGCGCAAGTCAGCGCGCTCGACAAACCGGCCGGCAAATCGTACGCGCTGGTCATCGAGAATGAAGTCGAGGAAGCTTCCGGCGAGATGGGCTTGGAAGAAGCGCCCGTCGTGATCAGCGGCGGCCGCGGCCTCGGCGGTCCGGACCCGTTTACAACGTTGCTCAAACCGCTTGCCGATGCGCTCGGCGGTGCGGTCGGCGCTTCGCGCGCCGCGGCCGATGCCGGCTGGGTTCCCTACAGCTTGCAGATCGGGCAGACGGGCAAAATCGTCAGCCCTCAGCTCTACATCGCGGCCGGCATCTCCGGCGCCATTCAGCACAAAGTCGGCATGCAAACCGCCGGAACGATCGTCGCCATCAATCGCGACGCAACCGTGCCGATCGGCGAGTTTGCGGATCTGCTGGTGGTCGGCGACTTGTTCCAAATCGTGCCGGAACTCACCAAAATGGTCGAAGGCGCGAAAGCCCACGCGTGACACTTGGCGCCGTCCAGGCGTTATATGCCTAGCAACCCTGTAAGGACAATCGAATCTTGAAACGTATCCTTTTGGCCGCCTTGTTTCTCGCGGCAGTTTGCGGCGTAGCCGTTCTCTCGCCGGCGCCCGCAAGCGCCGGACTCTTCGGCGGAAAAGCCGCGCCGAGTCCGACGCCGTCGGCCTCGCCCGCGCCGCTTCCGACTGCAACGCCCGAACCGCCGAACATCGCGATTCCGCGCTTGGAAAGCCGCCTCAAGGCGAATCCGAACGACCGGCAAGCGATGACCGAGCTGGCCGGCCAATTCTTGGGAATCGGCCATCCCGAGGCGGCACTGCCGCTCACGCAGCGCTTGCTGCAGCTGGGCACCAAAACGGCGCAGGTGTATTTCATCGACGCATCGGCGCAACAAGCCGCAAACAACATTCCGGCGGCTATCAGCGATTTGGAGAACGCCTCGAACCTGGAACCCACGAATCTCTCGGTGCTCGGCTCGCTGGCGGATCTCTACGTGAAGACGAACCGCTTGCAAGACGCCGAGCGCATCGCAAACCGCGCGGTAACGTTTAACAAAACGGACCCGCAAGCGTTCGTGGTTCTGGGCACGGTGTACGCCGCGGAGCAGAAGTGGGACGATGCGCGCAAGCAATTCGAACAAGCGTACGCGCTGGATCCCAAGAACGTTGGGCCGCTGATGCAAGAAGCCCAAACCTGGGTTGCGCAAAACACGATTCCGAATGCGCTGACCACGATCGATCGCGCCATCGCCGCGGACCCGAAGAACGTGCAAGTTCTCGTGTTCCGCGCCGACCTTTATGCGAAGCAACGCGACTACACCAAGGCCGCTTCGGCATTCGACGACGCGGTCGCCGCATCGACCAACGATGCCGAGAAGGCGTCGGTGCTGGTGCGCAAAGCGATGATGTTTGCGGATGCGAATCAGAAAGCGCAAGCGCAAGGCGTCTTCGATGCGGCGATCAAGCAGTTTCCGTCTGTCTCGTCGCTGCACACCGCGTACGGTGAGTACTACGTCGCGCAGCGCGATACGCGCCGGGCGGAACAGCAGTTCCAGATGGCGATCGCGGGCGATAAGAACGATGTAAGCGCGTTGTTCGACATGGCGCAGCTCAAGCAGTCCGAGGGACGCACGAGCGATGCCGCAAGCTATCTCAAACAGCTGAGCGACGTCGCGCCGAGCGCGCAGAGCTTTGCGATGCTAGGTCAGGCCTACGTCTCGCTGCACGACTACAAGCGCGCCAAAGACGCCTGCGCGAAGTCGTTCCAGATCAACGCCTCGCCTGATACGCTGGGCTGCATCGCGGGTTCGGATTACGATCTGAAGAACTACAAGGAAGCCGCGCAGATCTTCGACGTGCTCTACGCGCAAGTCCGCGGATACATGGATCGCAATCCGCAGCTGTTGTACATGGCCGGCGATTCGTACACCAAGACCAAGCAGAAGACGAAGGCCGTCGATTCGTATAAGCGGCTGCTGAAGCTGCTCAAACCCGGCACGAAGGTCTACAAGCAGATTCAAAACCAAATCGCGGACCTCTCCAAGCCTGCGAGTAAATCGAAGCACGGCTAACGATGCTCGTCGTCTATGACGAGATCTACGGCGACCACCTGCGCGGGATTCCTCATCCGGAATCACCCGGCCGCGTCGAGGTGGTTGCCGCTTTTTTAGGCGAACGCGGCTTGCTCTCGAATCGAACGGCCGCGCGCGATGCGAGCGCGGAAGAGATCGCACGCGTGCACGATCCGGCATACGTGGACCTGGTACACCGCGAAGTCGAGCGCTTGCGCGGGCGCGCGGGATACTTATCTACGGGGGATACCGTCGTGGACGGCGGCTCGTTCGACGTTGCGCGCCGCGCGGCGGGCGGCGCTATCGTCGCCGCAGAGCGCGCAATGGACACGAACGCACCGGCCTTCGCTCTGGTACGGCCGCCGGGACACCACGCCGAAGGCGATCGCGGAATGGGATTCTGCGTTTTTAACAATGCCGCGATCGCCGCGCGAGCGGTTCAGGCGCAAAGCGGTGCGCGCGCGCTGATCGTCGATTTCGATTACCACCATGGCAACGGCACGCAAGCCGTTAGCGGTCACGGCTTATCCTACGTCTCCACGCACGCCTATCCCGCGTATCCGGGCACGGGCACCGCAGATGAAAATTATGCGCTGCAAGGCCGCGATGCAATCGTCAACGTTCCCCTTCCACCTCATGCGTTCGGTACCGAAGCGTTCGTCGCGCTATGGGAGACGTTGCTGCCGCGCGTAGCGGCACGCGTGAAGCCGGACATCCTTATCGTCAGTGCGGGCTTTGATTACGTAACCGGCGATCCGGTCGGCGATCTCGGCGTGGACGTTTCCGCCGCATCGCAGCTCGCGGCAATTATCGAGGTCACCGCGAAGACCTATTGCAACGGACGCGTTGCTTACGTTCTCGAAGGCGGTTACGATACGGCGGCGCTCTCTGAGTCGATACGCGGAATACTCGAAACGCACGACGCCGGGCGGCCTGCGGCAAGCGGCGCAGATAGCGCCTCAATACCAGACGAGCAGCAAAAAGTTTTAGAGCGCATCGCGTATACGCTGCGGTAATCTTTGCATTGGCGGGGCTTGTCCTTAACGATACGTTCGCTGCCGCCGCGTATGTTTGATCTTTGGAGAAAAGATGGAGCATCCCATGCTTGCCGTCAGGCTTTTCGGTGCTCCGGATCTGCGAGGCCGCGCCGGAACCGATTGGGAAATCCACCTGCCGCACCGTGCGCTCTCGGTGCTGGCCCGCTTGCTGCTTGTGCGTGGGAACATTGGGCGCGACGATATCGCCTTTTTGCTTTGGCCCGACGAACCGGAAGATGAAGCGCGCGCAAATTTGCGCCGCGCAATCTACGGCATTACGCAAACCCTTCCGCCGCGTGCAGAGCCCTGGATACGCGCAACGCGCACCACGCTTGCATGGGCGGGCGGACCGGACGCTTCAGTCGACGTCATCGAATACGAGGAGCTGCTAGAACAGGGCCGTTACGCCCAAGCCGACAGCCTCTACATGGGCGACTTGCTGGAATCGCTCGACGAACCGTGGATCGAACCGGAGCGCGAGCGCTTGCGTGAGGCGCAGTTAGACTGCCTGATGCACCTGCTCAACGACGCGCGCGCGCGAGGCGATTCCGTCACGGCGATGCGCTATGCGAAGCGTGCGTTACGGATCGATCCCTGGCGCGAGGATTTCGAGCGCGTTCTCATTGCACTACGCCGCGATGCAGGCGACCGGGCCGGCGCCCTGCAGGAATACAAACGGTTTGCGAGCGCGCTGCACGGCGAAATCGGCGTGGATCCGATGCCGGAAACAACCGCCGAAGCGATGCAAACACCGGCGCCTGCGCCGTTGAAGCGCACGCGCTCGACGATCCCTTCACCCATAAGCTCGTTCGTCGGCCGCGAAACCGAGCTTCGCGAGCTAACGTCATTGCTGGGCACGAACCGCCTGGTTTCTGTGCTGGGTCCAGGAGGCGTCGGGAAAACGCGCCTTGCGGTTGCCGTCGCGCATCGCATGGAAAACGACTTTGCGGCCGCCGACTTCATCGACGTTGCCCCGGTTAAACAGACGGAATTCTTCCTGCCCGCGGTCGCAAGCGCGCTTGGCTTGCGCGATTTTACCGCCGAAAGCGTGTACTCGCGCATCGCGGATACGCTCTCAGGCGAACCGCGTTTGTTACTGATCGACAATTGCGAGCGCGTCACGGAAGCGTCCGCGACCTTTGCGGCGCGCATTCTCCAGGCCTGTCCGCAGCTGCGCATCCTGACCACAAGCCGCGAGCCCTTGCATGTGACCGGCGAGATATGGTACGAAGTACAGCCGTTGCCGCTGGACGATGCGCTTACGCTGCTCTGCGATCGCGTGCGCGCACTCTATCCGGCCTTTGCGTTGACCGGCGAAACGGCCGCGGCGATAGTATCGATCTGTAAACGCCTCGACGGCATCCCGCTTGCCATTGAACTCGCCGCATCGCGTGCCCGTACGCTGAGCCCCAATCAAATTTTGGAACGGCTCGACGATCGATTCGAGCTGCTCTGTGCGACTTCGACCGCCGGCGTTCCGCATCAGCAAACGCTGCGGGCGGCGATCGACTGGAGCTACGAAATGCTCAGCTCGAGCGAAGCGCAGGCTTTACGCGCGCTTGCACTCTTTCACGGCGGTGCAGATCTTGCTGCGGTGCAAGCCATGTGGGAGCCGGAGATCCCACCGGAGCAAACGCTCGGCGTGCTCACGACGCTTGTCGAAAAATCGTTCGTTCGGGTGATGCCCGGCCGGCGCTCGAACCGCTATACGCTGCTCGAATCGATCCGCGAGTATTTGCTGGAAAAATTACGCGATAGCGGCGAGTTTCGCTATGTGCGCACACGGCACGCGCTGTACTACGCGGAATTTGCCGAAGCCATCGAACCGCTGCTGGTGCGCGGCGATCAGAGCAGCGCGATCGATCGCCTTTCCGTGGAAGATGAAAATTTTCGAGCGGTGCTCGACGCCGATGCCGAGGACCGCACCACGCGGGAAGTGCAGTTGCGCCTGAGCGTTGCGCTGCGCTGGTATTACAATTTCCGCGGCATGCTCACGGAGGCGATCGCTTATCTGAACAAAGGTTTGGCATTGTTGGAAGCGATGCCCGACAATCCGCAGCACGATTTGCTGGCGCTACGCCTACATGCATCGCTCGGCACGACGATGATGCTGGCAAAGAGCTGGGCGGCGCCCGAGGCGGAAGCAGCGTACGAAACGGCGAGCACGCTCATCCACGCGGCGACGGACCACCGCGAAGCCATTTGGATTCTTTGGGGAATTTGGGTCTATCATCAGGTGCGCGGCAATATGCACGGAGCGCTCGCCGCGCGCGACCGCCTGCGCGCAGTCGCGCGCCGGCACGGCGACGAGGTATCGACGCTGATTGCCGACATGGTCTCGCTGCAAGTCGCGTTTTATACCGGCAATTTTCACGAGTGCCTGGCATTCTGCCGATCGGTCGAGGCGACGTTCCGGCCGGAACACCGTGCGCTCATCAGTCTCTACACCATCGATATCGAGCTGGTCACGCTCGTGCACCGTTCGCTCGCGCGATGGATCCTTGGCGACGCGCAGGCTTCGCTCGCGGCCGGCGGCGAGGCCGAATCGCGCGCGCGTCGTCTCGCCCATCCGTATTCGCTCGCATGGACGTTGACGTGGGGATCGACGCCGTATCTTTTGAGCGGCGACCTGGATGCGCTCGGAAAATGCCTGCGCGAAGGGCTGCAGATCTCCGAAAGCCACCATTTTTCGTTTATCGCCGCTATGGCGAAGATTATGCTTGGTTGGATCGCCGGCCGATCGGGATCGCTCGATGCGGGCATTGCCCAAATGGAACGCGGATTGGACGCGCTTCATGCAACCGGCGCGGCCATCGCGGTTCCGCATTTTCGCACCCTCATCGCCGAATTTCTCGGCGCGGCTTCGCGCACCGGTGAGGCTCTTGCCATGCTTTCCGCCGCGGAACGGCAGGTCTCCTCATGGAACGAGCGCTGGCAATTGGCGGAAGTGTATCGCGTAAGAGGCGATCTTACGGGCGATCTCGGCTGCTATCAGGCCGCACGCGACGTTGCCGCCGCACAAGACGCGCGTGCCTGGCTGGCGCGCGCGAAAAACGGTGAGGCTGCTTGCGTTTCAAAATAGGACGCCGCCGGACGATTTTGGGACGGGCGGCGGACGGCTCATCCGTAGGATAGAGACATCACGAAGAGCCGCTGCCGCAAGGAGTCCAACATGACACCGAGACTGTACGACAAAGACCAAGCCGCTGAAGATTTAGGACACCGCGAAGAGCAGGACCGCTCGCGTGTCGTCCACCACGTCGGACCGGCCGCGACCGGACTCTTCCCCGGATGGGGCCCGAAACTGTAGCGTGGATGATCGCAAGAAAAAGGGGGGCCGAAACGGCCCCCCTTTTAGCGTTAGAACGAGCCGGCGATCTTTATGAGTTCGTCGCGCGAAATTTCACCGACCAACGCGATATGCAGGCCGCTTTGCGCCCACGCGAGGAGCGTGGTCGGGCCGTCTTCGACGTATCGCGCCGAATACGACCGCACTTTGGCATCGTGGACGGTGTAGGGCTTGAGATCGACGGCGGCGCCGCGCGCGTTCTCGAAGAGTGAGACGGTGCGCAGACCGTCGGAATAGAGCAGGTGCAGCGTACGCACGCCCTTGATATCGCTCACATCGGCGGCGATTGGCAGAAAGCCCTCCGGCAGATATTTCGGACCGAGTGCTTTGAAGCCGGCGGTGCGGACCGCGGCTTGCAGATCGCTCGAGGGATTGCCGTGGCTCTGTCCTTGCATGCGCTGATAGCCTGAATCCGGCACGCTGAAGAGCCCGCCCGGAATTGCATCCGTAAAGCGGATCTGTTCGAAGCGCATCTGATGCGAGATCGAACCGCTGGGCGCGTACCGGTCCTTTTGCAGCACGAGCTTCGTTTCTGCATCCACGCCGATGCGCATCACCGTCTCGCCTGTATACTTGTTGATCAGCATGACGCTGAGCACACGCCGCCCCGCAGCGTTGTCGTCGGGCGCGGGAACCGCGCGGTAATTGTGCAGCAGAAGCCCGAAGTTGTCGTCTTGCGCGATTTGATCGTCGATTGCATCGTCGCGCATCACGACGATGCGTTTTTTATGCGGGTCGACGTCGTAGCTCGTATCGCCGTTAGAGATGATGAAATCGCCGTAGAGCGATTCGGGCGCGAGATACCAGCGCCGGGTTTTATCCGGAGCGCGGTGCTCGATCCGGAAAACGACGCTGTTAGCGCGGCTCGTTCCGAAGTCGGTGCTTTGCACTTGGCCGATGTAGGAGTATCTGGCGTACGCCGATACCGCGTCGCGCAGTACCTGCGTTGCATCCGGCAGCGGTGCCGCGCCGATCGTTGCGGCCAGCATGGCCGGCGCCGCGATGCAGCGCGCGACCCTACTGATTCGCATCCGCCGTATAAGAGGCGGCTTGAACGTTTACGGCAGTTTCGTGCGTGCCCGACGCGGCGGCGGTTTCCATGTCGACCGGCGTGAGCGAACCATGGTCGTTGAACGGAATCGTGCTGTTCAGCGCCGCATGATCTTGCAGATAATACGCGGCTTCGATCGCCGGCGCGCCTGGGTTGCTCATGGTCGTGCCGAAGTACGCCGCAAGCGCAATTGCGGCCGCAACGGGAATCGCGATCGCGGGGCGCAGCCAGCCTAAAAGACGGCTTGCAGCCGAAGGTTGCGAATCGCGGATGCGGCTCCAAATCTCCGCTTTTAGCGTCGCGGGCAGTTCGCGTTCCGAGGCGCGCGCGTGGCCGCGCAGCATCTCGCCGATGCGCGCTTCCGCATCGTAATCGCTACGGCATTGGCTGCACGTCTCCATGTGCGCGTATGCGGCAGCGTCTTGCTGCGGCGTGAGCGCACCGTGCAGATAGTCGAGTAGCTCTTCGTTCGTTAAGTGCTGTGTCATTGTGTTTGTTGTTGTTTCTGTAATAACCGTCGTAGCAACGCTCGCGCGCGATGGAGCCTGGAGCGAACCGTTCCGATCGAACACCCCATAATCTCCGCAATCTCCTGGTAGCTGTACTCCTCGATATCCGCAAGAACGATGACTTGCCGCTGATCCGGCGAGAGTTGCTCCAGCGATCGCGCGAGCGGTTCGCTGAGCTGTTCCTCGACGTAATCCTCGATCGGATTCACCGCCAGCGGCCGCTCCCCGCCGAAGGCTTGGGGTGCGTTGTCCTCGGGGATCTCCTCTTGGTAACGTCCTTTCTTGCGCCGAAGTTCATCCCGGTACAAATTCGTAACGATGCGATAGATCCAAGAAAGAAACGACGTCCCGGGCTGAAAGCTTCGCCAGGCCCGATAGACCCGGATGAACGCTTCCTGGGTGAGGTCGCGGGCGTCCGCCTCGTTGTGCGTGAGCCGGAGCGCGAAGTTGTACGTAGCCTTGCCGTACTGCTCGATCGCTTGCTCTAAAAAAGCGGCCTGCTGCGGCGTAGGCGGCTCGATTGGCTTCCGAGGCACTCCCATGAAGTAGTCAAGAGTTACCCGTGGGGGCGGAATTCCCCGCGCGGGATGCCCTGTTCAGACCCTCCGGCCGGGCTGGTCTGCCGTCGCCCGCCTTAGCGCGTTCCCGCTACGATAGTGACACGATGAGTGTTGTGGCGGCGCCTCCGGCCGAGCGGCTGCGCTTCAAACTCGGGCCGGCCACCTTGGCGCTAGACGTAGCCGACGGGACCGCGCTCGAGGTACTGGAGCGCGTGTACGCCCCGATGCGCTGCGCCGATCTCCGCCCCCACCAGCACTCCGCCTCGATTCAAACGCTCAGCGACGGCCGCTTGCACGCCCGCTTCGCACGCCGGCCCGTCGTCATTCCGCCTCGCACCGCCAGCGAACGGCTGCTGTATTCGACCACGCGCGAGATCTTCGCGCGGTTCGCTGCATCGGTGCCCCAGACGCTGGCCTTATACGGGGCGATGATCGCGGTGCGCAACAGTTCGATGCTGCTGCTGGGACCGGCGATGATCGGAAAATCGGTGCTCGCCCTGCACCTTGCGCATCAGGGCGCGACGTTCTTGGGCGACGAGACCGCGATGCTCTCGCTGCGTGGGCCGGAGGCATATGCGATGCCCCGCCGTCCGGCTCTGCGGGAATCGGCCGTCGCGCATCTTCCGGACCGCATGCGCGATAGTGTGGCAACGGCGCCGCATAGTTTCGAGGGAGACTTCGGACGCTTTTGGTATGCGCTCGACGAGCGCGATCTGGCCGGCATCGCGCCGTCGGACCGTGCGTTTCCGCTCGAATACGTCTGCATTCTTCGAAACCGCGCGCAGGAACCGGCGATCCGCCGTTTGGACACGGCCGCCGCGGTGCCGCATATCGCGCAACGAGCATACGCCCGACCGTCGGAACTGCATCAGCTCTCGGCGTTGCATAAAACGTTGCGAAAAGTCCGTTGTTTGGAAATAACGCTTGGTACGCCGGAAGAAACGGCTTCGGCGATTCTGCGCGAGGTAGGCGCATGCGGGTAATTCGAGCTGAGCAACTCACACGAGCGGGCAGCGACGCAAACACGGCGCTGGAAGGGCATTGCCTGCACACGGCTCGATGTGAAATCGCGGGAATCACGCTGGAATTTTGCACGGACATGCCCGACGTTGCGCGGATCTTCGCCTTGCGCTACGCCGACCATCCGGCAACGCGCGAGCCGGATTTCCGCTACTACGCCGCGACCGTTCGAGGGGGATATGCGTTCTGGTGCGCACACGCGCCGACGTGGCGCTGGGCGCAGGGCGCGCTGCCGCCCGATGCGATCGTCTTTTTAGCCGACTCCGTCGCGCTCTCCGCACTGCTGCGCTTCGACGAGGGCCTGGCATCGATGCAAGCTGCCGCAATCGAGTTCAACGGCATCGCAGGCGCGATCGCAGGGCAATCGACGGCCGGCAAGACAACCACGCTGCTTGCGTGCGCGCGCCGTGGCATGCGCGTCTATTCGGACGAGCGCGTGTTGCTGCGGCATTCCATGGTGCACCCGTTCCTGCGGCGCAGCTCCGTGCGCGCAGCGGGCGCGCGGCTTCTACTCGCCGATCGCGACGCCGACAAGCTCGCGGACGCACTGCGCATCTCGCCGGAACTTTCGCTGAAAACATGCTTCGGATCGGATGCCATCGCGGAGCCGCGCAAACTTCGAGCGCTCTTCGTCATTGAGGGCGCGGGGCATTGCGCCGGACTGGAATTGATCGATACCGCCGCGGCGCTGCCCTCGATCACGCGCTGGTTCGACGCGCGCGGCGATATGGTGGATCGCGTCTCGCGCGCAATCGGCATTCTACGGGGCGTGCGGTGCTACCGCCTGACGCTGGGAAGTCCCGATGAAACAGCCGCCGCGATCGCCTACGCGCTGATGCGCATGAACGACGAATAAAGAACGCTTACGCGTTCTTCCAAAAGATTTTTCGCGCGACCCAGGCCAGCGTGGCGAACGACACGACGGCGATGAATAAAAACAGCACCGTTTCCAGCAGTACGACGCCCGTGAATTGACTGCCGCCGCACAGCGCGGCAACGCTTGCGATGAGCGAGAGTTTCAAACGCCCAAGCGTGCTCGACGACATGCCGTGCAAGTGCCGCGCTTCGGATGCGAGGCCTTCGGGCGAAAAGCCGACGGTCTGCACGATCTCGGCAACTTTACCATTGGGCGAGGTCAGAAAAACTTTGTCGTTGTGCACGAACGTGGCGTCGCTCGTGCGCAGCGATGAGATGCCGAAACGGTCGAGCAAGTGCGTGACTTCGTGCGGCTGCGCCGTCACGATCGACCACACGGCGGCGTTCGCGCCGAATTGCCGCGCGTATGTATGCAGCACCGCGGGCGAATCGTAAACCGGATCGAGCGATATCTCCACTAAGTGGAAGAGCGCGGGATCGAGCAGTCGCTGCATCTGCGCGAATTTTGCACTGACGGTAGGGCACTCGTCTTTGTCGGGACAGCGCGTGAAGATGAAGCTGACCACCACGACTTTGCCGGGATACGACGATGCCAAATCGACGAGCTGTCCGTTTTGATCAACCAGCTGCGTGTGCGGCAGCGGTGTACCGAGATCGATGGGAACGACTTTTCCGGTTTCGGGCAACCCGGGTGTGAACTTAGCTGCAACGTTTGCGTCGTAGATGCGCCACGGAGAGTGAGAGCGATCGAGAAACCCATCGACGCCCGTTCCCGGCGGAAGTGCAAGCGCGGGTGAAATGCGGACGGCGCGTGTTTGCGCCGGCACGGTGGCCGTAACCGGATCCAAGCGCACGATCGTCGAGCCGCCCGGCGCAGGACCCAGCGCTGTGCCGTGCACGGGCAGAATGGTCAGAAGGAACGCGAGCAGCGCGAGCATCGGCCTTAGTCTACAATCGCACGCAGGTCGGCCGCAACCGCCGTTGAGGCAGCCGACGGGTCCAGAAGTTCGCGCAGCCGCCCGCGCGAGTCGATCAGGAAGATCGTGCCGGTGTGGCCGATGTCGTGCTTTTCAGGAATGACGGCGATGCCGTACGCCTTATATACGGACTGAAGCTGCGCGCGCGTACCGGAAAGCCCCGTCGCTTGCACGCCTACTTTGTCGAAGAAGCGGCGCAATGCCGCACCGGTATCGTTCGCCGGATCGACGCTCACCATCACGATGCGTACTTGTTGCGGCGTGAGGCCGGCGAGGTTGCGCGCTTTGCCGAGCATCGCGAGCGTTTGCGGACAGACGTCCCGGCAGTGCGTAAAGCCGAAGTACAGCGCGACGGTTTGCCCGCGGCTTTGCGAGAGCGCGTACGGAGTTCCATGCTGATCCCGCAGCGCAAAGCCGTGCGCTTGCGGCGGCGGCGTCAACACGCTGCCGTGCAATTGCGGCGGCTTCGCCGCGCACGCGCACAGCAAAAGCAGCGCGAGCGCGCAGATGGCGTTACGCATGCAGGCTCCTCTCCTAGTTAGGCTGGCCTAATCGTTTTAACTGTACCGCCGTGCCGGGGCGCCGTACTACGCCGGAAGTCGTTATGCGCGCGGCCTGCGGCACGCTAGGATACAGGCATGCTGCCGCAAGCCGGAACTTTCGCGGTGCGCGTGCTTATCGGCGCGCTGTTCGTGTTTGCCGGCGGATTGAAGATGGGGCATTTCAACGACCTCGCGACCGCCATCGCCGGCTTCCGCATTCTGCCGGAGGGCGTTATCGGGCCGCTTGCGGTGGTGCTGCCGTTTTTCGAGATCGGGCTGGGCGCGTATTTGATTCTGGGCTTGTTCACGCGGGCGGCCGCATCGATCGGCGCGATCCAGCTGACCGTTTACGCCGGCGCAATTGCCTCGGCCGTGATCCGCCACATCCCGGCTACCTGCGGCTGCTTCGGGCCGCAGGATACCGCGACTGCGGATTGGCCGCACGTCGCGCTCGACCTCGCGCTGGCGCTGGTGTGCGCGTTTGTCGCCGTGCGCGCTCCAGGACTCTATGCGCTCGACCGCCGTATGAAAGCGAGATGATGAACGATCGCCGCATCTGGATTGGAATCACCGTCGTCGTCGTGGCGATCGGGATTTTGTGGGCCATCCGTTACGCCAACACCGGCGGCGTGAACCGCAACGCCACGCAAGCGCCGGTCGTGGGAACCGCGCAACAAGGACAAAAAGCGCCGGAGTTTGCGGCCGCCACCAATAAGGGTTACTTCGATCTCGCCAAAGCGACGAAGCCGGTCTTTCTGGAAGTCTTCGCGACGTGGTGTCCGCACTGCCAGCGCGAAACGGCGATCATCGACAAGCTCTATGCTCAGTACAAGGACCGCGTGGATTTCGTGGCCGTATCGGGTCATCAAACCGGAATGGACGGGCAAACTCCGTCCAGTCCACAAGATGTGCTGAATTACGTTCAGCGTTTCAACGCGCAGTATCCGGTCGCGTACGATGGCTCGCTGGATGTCGCGCACAAATACCTGCAAGGCGGCTTCCCGACGCTCGCGGTGATCGACCGCGGCAAAACCATCACCTATCTCTCATCAGGCGAAACGACCTACGCCGAACTCAACGACGCAATCAAATCGGCGCTCTAAGCTATGTCCGAGTGCGCTATGCGGCCCTCACGATGACGTGTAAGCGTTGCCAGCGTTCATGATCCGCGCCGCACTCTATTCTGTCATCCTGAGCGCGCGTTAGCGCAGTCGACGACGCGCCATGGATGGCGCTAGTTTTCGCGGGCGCAGGATGCGCAGGAGCGAATGGGGCGCCCGAGTTATGACGAGGGCCGCGTGACAGCAGGCCTCGCCAACGCTCGGCGCTCTATTCCGTCATCCTGAGCGCGCGTAGCGCAGTCGAAGGGGCGCCCGAGTTATGACGAGGGTCGCGTGGCAGCAGGCCTCGCCAACGCTCGGCCGTGGTTCGAGAGCGCT
>JAICWY010000126.1 GCA_025934645.1 Vulcanimicrobiia bacterium | reverse complement strand
TAGCGCAGTCGACGACGCGCCATGGATGGCGCTAGTTTTCGCGGGCGCAGGATGCGCAGGAGCGAATGGGGCGCCCGAGTTATGACGAGGGCCGCGTGACAGCAGGCCTCGCCAACGCTCGGCCGTGGTTCGAGAGCGCTACGCGCCCCTCACCATGACCGGTAAACCTGCGTCACAGCGTTTACGAACCGCGCCTCGCTTTAGCATGTCATCCTGAGCGCGCGTAGCGCAGTCGACGACGCGCCATGGATGGCGCTAGTTTTCGCGGGCGCAGGATGCGCAGGAGCGAATGGGGCGCCCGAGTTATGACGAGGGCCGCGTGGCAGCAGCCCTCGTCAGCTATGAGAACGCGCCTAGTCGTTCGCTGGGAATTTGTATGTCGGCGGGGGGACTACCGGTTGGCCTACTTCTAGGACGATTTGTTGATGCGAACGCAACGGAATCGCGTTCGGATCGCCGTCGTAGGGTGCGCCGTTTACGAACGCGGTGACCGGGCCTTTGAACGGTCCGACCTCGTCGTGGTTTAACGGTTGTCCCCAGATGTCGAAGAAGTTGCCGAGCGTGTAATGTCCGCCGTTGGGCGCTTCCGCGGTACCGGCTTCGACGTGAATGATGCCGTCGGGACCGTGCGTGTGCAGCCAGTACAGACAACCGCCGGTGGGCGTGGGCGTCATGCCGATTGTCGCCGGAATCTGAACCTGTTTGCCGTTGACGAAGAGCGCGAGATGGCTGTGCACGTGCACCTGCACCATTTCCGCTTCGCAAGGGACGCCGTCGATCGGCTGACCGTGTCCGCCGCTCGCGGTGTCCTCGGTGATGCCTTTCTCTAGATTCGCTTTCGGAAACGCAGTCGCGATGCCGATGGGCTGCAGATCGCGCAGCTGAATCGCTTTCGGTGAAGCGGAAGCCGAGGGCTGCGGCGTTGGCGTCTGCGTGTCGAACGCGACGGCTTGTTCGTGCGAGCGGTTTTGAATGTAATTCGAGATGCCGAAACCGATCAGCACGAGGATAATGACGGCGACCAGACCCCCGTAGACGGGCATCATCGGATCGCGTTTTTTCGGCGGCGTAGAACCGCCGTGGCCGCCTCTACGGCGCTCGGCGCGAGATTGACTCATAGCGCGCTTACTTGACTGCGGCCGAGGCTTGCGCCTGCGGGCGGTCCGCCAGCGGGTCCAAGTGCCGGTCCGGAATCAGGTAGTTGCGAACGTAATCGTCAACCGCATGGGTCAGCGGCGTTATCGCGCCGTCGTAGCCCGAGGCACGGAGGCGATCGATCGTGGCGCACGTGCAGTACTGATATTTATCGCGCAAGGTTTGCGGCATATCGATGAACTCGATCTGCTCGGGTACGCCCATGGCGCGGAAGATCGGCCGCACCAGATCGAGCCACGTGCGCGCTTGGCCCGAGCCGATATTGAACAGCCCGTACGCCGGCTGTTCCGCCAGATGCAGGGTCATCGCGACGGCGTCTTTCACGTACAGAAAATCGCGCTGCTGTTCGCCGTCGCCGTATTCCGGGCGGTGGCTCTTGAACAGCCGGATGCCGCCCGTCTCGCGGATTTGGTAGAACGCTTTGTCGACCAAGCTGCGCATGTCACCTTTGTGGTGCTCGTTGGGACCGAAGATGTTGAAATACTTCAATCCGGTGATGCGATCCAGCAGACCCGCGTCGCGCGCGTACAGATCGAAGCGGTGTTTGGAATACGCGTACATATTGAGCGGCCGCAGCGCATCCAAGTCGCCGTCATCGTGCAGATCGCGCTCCAGCGCGCCATACGTTGCGGCGGAAGATGCATAGAGGAAGCGCATCCCGCGGTCCGCCGCCCACTGCGCGAGATTCTTGGTGTACTGATAATTGTTGCGCATCAAATACGCGGCGTCGGTCTCCGTCGTGGAGGAGCATGCGCCCAAGTGAAAGACCGTCGAGACGCTTCCCATAGAGGAAGGATGCTGCAGCACGCGCGCTTCGAACTCGTCGGCATCGGCGTAATCGCGATAGCGCAGCGGCACCAGATTCTTCCATTTTTCGGATGTGTCGAGGCGATCGACGATAAGGATGTCGTCGATGCCGCGGCGATTGAGTGCCCAAACGATGGCGCTGCCGATGAGTCCGGATCCGCCGGTGACAACGATCCGGCCGCGAGAAAGGTCGTGCATGTTTGCGCTTCGTTCACGGGCCGTAGCGGGGCGGTCCTGCCCGGCGCGACGAACCAGGCGCCATGCGTCTTGTAGCCGTCACCGCCGCCTTGCTCGCGGTCCTCTCTCCACTCGCGTCGCCCGGTGCGCGCGAAAATCCACTTTTACAACCGAGTACGCTGCCGTTCGGCGCCCCGCCGTTCGATCGAATTAGCGATGTAGATTATCTTCCGGCCTTTCGGGCCGGGATGGCGC
This sequence comes from Vulcanimicrobiia bacterium, assembly GCA_025934645.1. Lineage (GTDB taxonomy): Bacteria > Vulcanimicrobiota > Vulcanimicrobiia > Vulcanimicrobiales > Vulcanimicrobiaceae > JAICWY01. Next base: position 1,429 of record JAICWY010000126.1, on the reverse strand, counting down.
AGCACCTCAAAGAGATCGAAGCCATCGCAAACGATCCCGCGCCGCCGACGTTCGCAAACACGTTCGTCGCGATGGAGAAATCCGGCGCGCTTTTAACGCGCGTAAGCAACGATTTTGATGCCGTCGCTCAAGCCGACACGAATCCGACGCTGCAACATACGCGCGAAGTGCTCGCGCCGCTGCTCGCTGCCCATCAAGATGCGGTGTATCTGAATCCGAAACTCTTCTCGCGCGTCCGTGCAATTCATCAAAGCCTTGCCCGGTTACATTTGGATCCGGAATCGCGCCAGCTCGTCACCGTGTACTATCAGCGTTTTGTGCACGCGGGTGCCGATCTGCCGCCGTCAAGACAAGGCAAACTGCGGCAGATAAATCAGCAACTCGCCACGCTGCGCGCGCAGTATCAGCGCAAGGTTCTGGCGGCCACCGGAAAACTGCAGAACACCACGCAACAGCCCGGGCTCGCTCAAATGAACGACCGCGCCGCCCGCGAGCAACTCTTCATGCAGTCGTGGAACCGGGCGGAGAAAGGTGACGCCAATGACACGCGCAGCACCATCGCGCAGATGGCGAAGCTACGCGCGGAAAAAGCGCAATTGCTCGGCTATCCCGATTACGCGGCTTACGCGCTTACCGACGAGATGGCGCAGAAGCCGCAAGCGGTGCAGTCGTTCTTGCACGGGCTTATCGGACCGGCGCGAACGAAGATTGTCGCCGATGCGGCGCAACTGCAGGCCGCGATCGATGCGAGCGGGCAGCACTTCACGCTGCAGCCCTGGGATTGGAGTTACTACGCCGAGCGCGTGCGTAAAGAGAAATACAATCTCGACGCGAACGAGATCCGCCCGTATTTCGAGCTCAACGACGTACTGCAGAACGGCTTATTCTATGCCGCCAACCAGCTCTACGGGATTACATTTAAAGAGCGGCACGACATTCCGGTTTGGCAGCCCGACGTGCGCGTGTTTGAAGTCTTCGACAAAGACGGCTCGCCGCTGGCGCTGATGTATTTCGATTTCTTCAAGCGCGACAATAAAGCGGGCGGTGCGTGGATGGCCACCTTCGTCGAACAATCCAAACTGCTCGGCACCAAACCCGTCGTGTACAACGTGGAGAACATTCCCAAACCGCCCGCCGGGCAGCCGGTGCTGCTGACGCCCGACAATGTGAGCGGCATGTTTCACGAATTCGGGCACGCGCTCAACGGATTTTTCTCAAACGAGAAGTATCCGTCGCTCGCCGGCACCAACACCGCACGGGATTTCGTGGAATTCCCCTCGCAATTCAACGAGCATTGGGCGATGTATCCATCGGTGCTCAAGCATTTCGCGAAAGATTACCGCACCGGTGCGCCGATGCCGCAGGCGCTGATCGACAAGATGGCACGTGCCGCCGGCTTCAATAAGGCTTACTCGCTCGGCGAAAGCCT
>JAICWY010000040.1 GCA_025934645.1 Vulcanimicrobiia bacterium | reverse complement strand
TTCAGAGTAAGGTAAATGTAAAGCATCGTGAGTAAGCATCTTCGGGGCATCGTCTTAATCCTGGCCGCGTGCGTGGTGGTCTTTTTCATCGTGCAGCGTCTCGTGCTGCCGACCGCCGATAGCGCGCGTTTGGATTATAGTGCCTTCTATCAGAAGCTCGAGCACAACCAAGTGCAGAGCTTCCACGCCGTCGGCTACGAGGTCACAGGCGATCTCAGCAACGGCAGCCACTACATGACGACGATCCCGAACCGCGACACGGCTTTCGTGAATCAGGTGATGGCGCACGTCAAAGGCGGCGTCACGTGGGAGAGTCCGACCAACGGCACGTGGGTCACGTCGATTCTCGGGTTTCTACCGTTCATCGTTCTTGCGATGTTCCTGTTCATAATCTTGCGGCAGGCGCAGAACGGAGGGAGTCAAGCGTTGTCGTTCGGACGTTCGCGCGCAAAAATGCTCTCTGAGAACCGCCCGAAAGTGACGTTCCAAGACGTCGCGGGCGTCGACGAGGCAAAAGAAGAGCTCGGCGAGATCGTCGAGTTCCTGAAATACCCGAAGAAATTTCAAGCGCTTGGAGCGCGCATTCCCAAAGGCGTGCTGCTGCTCGGGCCGCCCGGATCCGGTAAGACGCTGCTCGCGCGCGCGATCGCCGGTGAAGCGGGCGTCCCGTTCTTTTCCATCTCCGGTTCGGACTTCGTTGAAATGTTCGTAGGCGTGGGCGCCTCGCGCGTGCGCGACCTGTTCGATCAAGCGAAGAAATCCGCGCCGTGCATCATCTTCATCGACGAAATCGACGCGGTGGGCCGCCAGCGCGGCGCCGGTCTGGGCGGCGGCCACGACGAGCGCGAACAAACGCTCAATCAGCTGCTCGTCGAGATGGACGGCTTCGATCAAAATACCGGCGTCATTCTGATCGCGGCGACGAACCGCCCCGACGTGCTGGATCCGGCGTTGCTGCGTCCCGGCCGTTTCGACCGTCAAGTGGTGGTCGATCGCGCCGACGTCAAAGGCCGCCAGAAGATCCTGGAAGTGCATGCGCGCAACAAGCCGCTCAGCAAGGAAGTCTTGCTCGAGACGCTTGCGAAGCGCACCCCCGGTTTCTCCGGCGCGGATCTGGAGAACTTGCTCAACGAAGCGGCGTTGCTGGCAGCGCGCCGCAACAAGACCGTCATCGAGATGAACGATTGCGACGAAGCGATCGATCGCGTGATGGTCGGACCGGAGCGCAAGTCTATCGTGATGTCGCAAAAAGAAAAAGAGAATACCGCCTACCACGAGTCGGGACACGCCGTCATCGGCGGATTGCTCGAGAAGGGCGATCCGATTCACAAAGTCACGATCATTCCGCGCGGCATGGCGCTGGGCATCACGTGGTCGCTGCCGGAAGACGATCGCCACAGCCGCACGCGTGAAGAACTGCTCTCGGACATCACGATGGCGCTCGGCGGGCGTCTGTCGGAAGAGATTAAGTTCAAAGACGTGACGACCGGCGCAAGTAACGACTTCGAAAAAGCGACGGAACTCGCGCGCCGCATGGTCACGCAATACGGCATGTCCGAAACGCTCGGCCCGATTCAATACGGCCGCGGCAATCATCAGGTGTTCCTGGGCCGCGACCTCGGCGAAGAACGCAATTACTCCGAGGAGATCGCCTCGAAGATCGATGCTGAAGTGCGGCGCATCATCGAAACGTGCTACGACCGCGGCCGCCGGATTCTCACCGAGAATTGGGACAAAGTCGAACGCATGGTGGCCTCGCTGCTCGAGTACGAAACCGTCGAAGCGGAAGAGGTAAAAGCGATTCTGGAGGGCCGTCCGTTCAACCGCGGCGGCGGAACGCCGCAGCCGGTTTCCGGAACGCCTGCGACGACGCCTGATGACGGCAAGCGCGTCGAACAACCCAAGCGATTGCCGCCGAACATTACACCGGAACCCGCGTGAGGGCACTGGTAAAAACCGGAGCAGCGATATGCCTAAGCGTATCGCTGCTCGCTTTTACGGCGCGGCCTGCCGGCGCAAGCATCATCGTTCAACGCGATGCAACGGCCTCGACAACGGCACTCGAACTGTGGTTTCGTGCGCCTTCGGCCGGATACGATTCGCAAAACCCCGGCATCGCGCGGCTGGCGCTCACCGCTCTTGCGGCCTCGCGTCCCACGTCGCACGGCACGTCGCTCGCGGAATTCGTAAAGGCGCTGGGTGGAACGCTTTCGATCAACGCGTACGCCGATCTGTCGATGGTCGGCGTAAGCGTGCCATCGTGGCAAGGCGCCGGCGCTGCAAAGCATCTGGCGGCCGCGTATTTCACGCCGTCGATCAGCGATGACGGCCTAAAAACCGCGGTGCGCGACTGCGCGATCGCCGGCACAGAGTCCCGGTTCGACGCGGATCGTTTGCTGCAGGACGCCCTGTTCGCTCACGTCTTTGAATCCGGACCTGCGCATTACGCCCCGACGCCGCAAAGCGCATCGGATTTCTCGAAAATCCCCGCGCAGGACGTAAAGGCCTTCGCCGCCCGCGCATTTGCGCCGGCAAACGCGATCGTTTCCGCCGCAGGGGCGATCGACGATGCCGTAATGGCGCCGTTCGACCGCGTCTCGCAAGGCTCGCCGGCGCAGCCCCCGCTGGATTCGGCGCTTTCGAACCGCGCCACCGACGTGGCTGTTGACGCAGCAGTTGAAGGGCTCGGGCTTGCATGGACCGGTCCGGGCATTACGGACGAAAAGAACGCGACGGCGATGGATTTCATTGCCGATTATCTTTTCGATCCCGATCACGGCACGCTGACGACGACGCTGCCGGCGAAAAGCCAAGTGCTGATCGACGGCCAATTCATTACGCTGCACGATCCCGGCGTGATGCTCGTTACGGTTTCCGGAAGTGGAGCGGCGGATATGCGTCAGAACGTGCTCGACGCGGTTTCGGCTCTGCAGAAGCCGATGGACGCAAAGACGTTCGCTGCGGCGCGCGCTGCGTTCGTCTATCACATTTTGAGCCAGATCCAAACGCCGCTCTCGCGCGCGGATAATTTCGGCTGGTACGCCGCCGAAGGCAATTTGCCGTACGCGCCGGGCAGCGATTCGGGTGCATATTTGCGTGCCGCGGAGTCGCTGGACCCGGGATTCATCGCGCAGGCCGCGCGCCGGTTCTTACAGCATCCTTCGGTGGTGACGCTGAGCGGAAACAAAAAATCGCAAGGAGCCGCAATATGAAGATGCGTCCGGCCCTGGCAGCCCTGTGCTGCGCGTTCGCGTTTGCGGCGCTTCCCGCGCGAAGCGCAACGCTCGTCGAACAACCCGACCCGACCGCCCAACTCGTGGGCACGGAAGTGCTGCTGCGCGCGGGCGTCGACCGGCAAACGCCCAAGCAAAGCGGCCTTGCAGCGCTGGTCGCGGAGTGCGTGCTGCGCACGCCGGTGAACGGGATGCCGCTGCAAGAGGCGGCGGCCGCAAACGGCGGCTCGATTACGTACACGATCGAACCGCGCGACGTGCGCTTCTACGTGGAAGGCTTGACCGGATCGTACGCCACGCTGCTCGATATTTTCCGCACGGCGCTCTCGAAGCCGGATTTTAGCGCCCAGACGCTTTCCGCCGCGCGCGCAGCGCTGGTGCAGAAGATCGCGCAGAATCAACGCGTCGCTTTGAGCGTGGGCATCGACATGCTCAACCATGCGTTCTATCAGGATTCCGACGCCGGCATGCCGCCGTACGGCGTTCCGGCGACGCTGGCGTCATTCGGCGCTGCCGATGCGCAAGCGTTTTACGCCGAGCACTATAGACGCGATGAAGCGGTCGTGAGCGTGGTCGGCAATCTGCGCGACGTCGCAGGCGCGCAGTACGAGAATGTCGTCGCCGGTCTTGCGCCCGGCGTCTCCCGCGCCGTTACTGTCGATATTCCGAAACTGCCGTCCAATTCGCGCCAGCTCATTGCGCGCCGCGACGTGCCGGTCCCGTGGCTGATCGCGCAGTACCGCGCGCCGGACGTGAAGAGCAAAGACTTTGGCGCGATGCTGATCCTCACGGCGTTCATGCAGCGCACGCTGGCGGATGTCTCGGAAGTGCCGGCGGTCGCGACGAAATCGGCCGCGTCCCGCGGCGTGGGCGCATACTACAATTTCGACACGGAACCGGCGAACGTCATCATTTACGTCGACGGCGGCCTGGGCGACCCGACGCGCACGTTCGCAACCGCGCTTACGGTCGTAAACATTTTGGGACAAGCCAAGCTCAGCGGCGATCTCGGCGAAATGAAGGCCTACGCGACCGGCCGGTTTTTGGAAGACACCGTGACCATGCAAGACCGCGCGTGGCTTGCGGCGGTTTTGGCTGCGCACCACATTACCGGTGAAAATCTTACCTACGCGCTCAAAGCCATGAACGCGACCACCGGCGCAGATCTGCAGCGCGTCGCGAAAGAGTATCTGGGCATTCCCACGATCGCACTGGTGCTGCCGCGTTCGCAAGGCGCCATGCAAGGCTCGCCTTAAAGCCCTTTTGCGCGCCGCTCTCGTCCACGATTATTTGAATCAGCGCGGCGGCGCGGAGCGCGTCTTCGCGCACATCGCTCGCGCGTATCCGCAGGCCCCCGTCTATACCGCGCTCTTCGATCCGTCGCAGACCGGCGACCTCGTGGATCCATCGCGCGTTCGCACCTCGTATCTTGCGCGCATCCCCGGTGCGAACCGCTATTTCCGTTTCTTGGCGCCGCTGTATCCGCGCGCTTTCGAAGCGTTCGATCTTTCCGCGTACGACACGATCGTCAGCTCGACAACCGCATGGGCGAAAGGCGTGATCGTGCCGCCCGGGGCGGTGCACGTCTGTTATATCAACACCGTCAGCCGCTTCGCCTTTGCATACGATTCGTACGTCGGCGCCATGCGCGCGCCGGTATTGGCGCGCGCCCTTATATCGCGTCTCGTCGAATGGGATAAGCGCGCAGCCCAGCGTCCGACGCAGTTCGTCGCGAATTCTCAGAACGTCGCGGATCGCATCAAGCGGTATTATGGCCGCGATTCAATCGTGCTGCATTGTCCGGTCGACGTCGATCGCTTTCCAGCAGGCGCCGGAGGCGGGGAACATTTCTTCATCGCGTCGCGCTTACTGCCGTACAAGCGCGTCGATTTGGCAATTCGGGCCGCGCAAATCGCGCGCGTACCGCTCTTTGTCGCGGGCAGCGGCCCGGCGGAAGCGCAGCTGCGCGAGCTTGCGCGCGGGACGACGACAACGATGCTGGGCTACGTCGACGACGCGACGGTCAGTGAACTTATGCGCACCGCCCGCGCCGCGATTCTGCCGGGCGAAGAAGACTTCGGGCTTGTGCCGCTCGAGGCGGCGGCCAGCGGACGAGCCACCATCGCGTATCGCGCCGGCGGCGCGCAAGAAACGATTGTGGAGGGCCGCACCGGTGAATTTTTTGCGGATGCTACGCCCGAGTCGCTCGCGGCGGTGCTGAAAAATTTCGACGAGCGGCGGTACGATCCGCAGCGCCTGCGCGCTCACGCGGAGCAGTTTTCGCCGGCGCGGTTTATCGAACGGCTGCGCGAGATTGTGGAACGGACGCGATCAGCGTCTTAGCGTAGCCGTCGGGATCGATCGCGCGCACGCGCGAGAATCCCCGCTCGCGCAAATCTGCGCGCAGCGGCGCGTCCTGGGCGATCCGCAGCAATGCATCCCGCCACGCCTGCTTATCTTCGGGCGGCAGTAGCAGCGCCGCACCGCCTGCGGCTTCGGGTAACGCCGTCGCGCGGGATGCCAGTACGGGCGCGCCGCACGCCATCGCCTCGAGCACCGGCAATCCGAAGCCCTCGGCGATGGACGGCACGGCAACGGCAAGCGCGCCGGAATAGAGCCCGCGCAGTTGCTCGTCGCTGGGGCGCACGCGGCGGCGCGGCGCCCGCATCGTCTCGAATGCAAGCTCGTCACGCTCGCTGAGCGCACCGGCGACGATGAGTTCCGGACCGCCCCCGGCAAACGCCGCGTCGTAAGCGGAGAACAGCAGGGGCGCGTTTTTACGGGCATCGGGACCCGCGACGAACAGCACGTACGGCGACTGCGAGGGCAATTCCACGGGATGCCAAAACGGCTCGATCGCCGGAGTGGCGATAGCGATCTTCTCTTGAGGAATACGAAAGAGCCGCTGCAGTTCGCCGGCGCCCCATTGCGATATAGCCAGAAAACGATCGGCTTTACGCGCGGCGCGGCGGATCGGCGCCTGCTCTCTTGCGCGCGCGACGAAATTGCGATGCGGGAACGTGAATGCGAAGGGATCGTTGACGGTCACAATCGCATACCCATGCGGCGCGAAACGCATGCCGTTCCAGGGATACCATACCGCGTCGAAACGTTCGCGTTTGAGATCGCGCGGGGTGAGGGTGCCTTCGCGCGGCGATTTATAGACGAGTTGCGGCGTGATGCCAAGGCGCTGCAAGCTTTCCAGAACCTGCCGCACGATGCGCCCCATGCCGCGCCGGTCGGCGTCCAGATTGAACGCATCGACCGCCAGGCGCATTACTTCGCGAACTGCGGTGCGAAATACAGCGCGATCACAGAGACCGCGTTAAAGAGACCGTGCGTGATCATCGACATCCACGCGTTTCGCGTGCGCGCGTACACGGCGCACAAGATGATGCCGCCGAAGATGAGCGGCACGAAGGCGTATTTGTCCGCATGCGCGGCGCCGAAGAAAATGCCGCTGATAATAGCCGCGATCCAGAATCCGCCATGCCGGCGGATCGCGTTGAAGATGAAGACGCGGAACGCGAACTCTTCCGCGAGCGGCGCGATGATGACGGCGAGCGCCGCGAACCCGGCTTTCACCACCGGGTCGTGAACGCTGACGAAGAGCCGGATCGCTTCCTGTTCGTGACGCGCATGCGTGACGGTATCGATCAACGTGCCCAGCCCGTTCACGACCACGATCATCACCACTGCGCCCGCAAGCGCGACGCCGATTTGCTGCACGGAAGGCACGCGAAAGCCCAGGCCTTGCAGCGTCGTATTGGCGAGCGCGGGCAGTACGATAACCAAATACACGACCGCGAGGAGATCGATGACGACTTGAATTGCGAGCGCGAAGGGGATCGGCTGCCTCTGCAGCGAGGCGAGGTCGCCGTGGTGCGCTACCAGATAGGCAACGACCGCGACGATCGTGATGATGCCCACCAGCACCAGCATGCCGATGAACGCAAGTATGGTGGGTCCGGGTCTAAACGCGCCCGGCCCGAAGACGATCGGCGAGCCGGGCGAAGTCTGCGAGGGCGAGCTGTTCTCCACGTATCTCCGTATCCAGGCCGAGCTGCTGTAATGCGTCCGCCGTTTGCGCGCGGGGCACACCCAGCGCGAGCGAAAGGCTGTTGGCGAGCGTCTTGCGGCGGTACGCGAACGCTCCGCGGACAACCTGCAGAAACCACGCTTCGTCCTGGACGCGCGCCGCCGGCTCTTCCAGGCGCGTCAAGCGCACGACGGTGGAATCGATTTTCGGGCGCGGATAAAACGCGCCCGGGCCGAGCACGAATTCGCGTTCGACGCGCATCGCATATTGCACCGCGACGCTCAAACTTCCATACGCTTTGCTTCCGGGCCGCGCCGCGAGCCGTTCCGCGACTTCCTTTTGGATCATGACGACGAGCGTCTGCGGCCCGTTACGCATTTCGATGAGCCGCATCATCAGCGGCGTTGCGATGTTATACGGAAGGTTGCCAGTCATCCGCCACGGGCCGCCGTGTGCGAATGCTTCAAAGTCGAATGCGAGTGCATCGGCTTCTACGATCTGCGCGCGCTGCAATTCCGGGCGCGATCGCAGAATGCGCACCATGTCGGGATCGATATCGATCGCGGTAACGTCCGGATGGATCTCGAGAAGCGCTTCGGTAAGCGCGCCGGTTCCCGGACCGATCTCCAAAATGCGAGCAGAGGGCGATATGCCCTCTGCCGCGAGTCGTGCGATGCGCGCGGATGCGCCCGCGTCCATCAGAAAATTCTGCCCGAGCCGTTTCTTCGGTCTGTATCCGAAGCGTTCGAGCAGCGCTTTGGGATGCTCCGGCACTACCTCAGCGTGTACACCTTTACGGTGCGCCGTCCGAAGTCCATTGCATCGCCGATCGAATCGAATCCCAGATCGATGCGGCGTCCGATGATGGCGCCCCCGGTGTCACCGGCAATTGCGAAACCGTAACCCGGAATATAGAGTCTCGTGCCGAGCGGAATCACGCGCGGATCCACCGCGACGATGCCGTGCCCGGCGCGATATCCGGTTGCCGTGTAGCCGCTGCAGCCGGCGCACGACGCGGTGTACGCGGTTGCAACCATGCTGAGCGCGGAGGATGCGATATACGAGGTTTTTTCCAAGCCATGTTTCGCGAACTCCGCAATCGCGGCATACGTGCCGACGCCTTCGGCAATCACGCGCGTTTGCGGTTTGCGCAGCACGCGGGTTTGCAAAACGCGTTTGCTGATCGTTCCGTCAGTCTGCGTGTAGCCGACCATCGTTTCCGTCAATCCGGCACGTCCCGGCGCGATCACGCGCGATTTGCCCGGCGGTAGCGAGAAACTGATCGTGTGAATCGTGCGTTGCGCGACGTGCGTTTGCGATCGCTTGATCCAACGCACCACGCGTGCGACTCGAATAGTTGCGAACGGCACCAAACGATCGGCGAGCGATGGCCGCACGATGTCGTTTTTGCCGAGATGAATGCCTTCTTCTTCGAGCAAACCGCCTACGTCGCCAGCGGTAGTGATAATCGTTTTCGAACCCGCAGCAGTAATAATTTTCACCGGCATTGCGGGCGAATATGAGACGACGGCGTTATCGGTAAGCGGTGTATTCTGCGCGGGATGCACGTAATCGCGCGGTCCCGGCACGATGCCGCGTTCTTTCAAGAAATCGCCGACGGTCTGCGCAGCGGTAACGTGCTGCGTTTGCGTGCCTTGCGATTCAAAGAGCACGACATGCGTATCGACTCCTGCGGCGGCAGCCGAAACGGGATGAGTTATAAAGCCCGCGGTCGCGAGTCCAAGCGCTAAAGCGCCGGCGGCGATGAGATGAGAAACGCGGTTTTTAGTGCGTCCTATCAACCCAACTCCTTTCTGTTCGGAAGGCACAGCGGGGCTAAGGGCGCCTACAAATGCCTAATGCACGAGTAGGGTCCCGAGATAGCGGGCAGTGCGAACCTTAGAGGCAGTACATTGTGGTCGACGGATCCGAGCGTAACGAGCGGAAACGTCCCTTGCCGGGCATTACGGTCGCCCGGTCTATAACTGACCCGGGCACTATATCACGTCTTTACAAAGCCCGGTATATGCCAAAAGTCATACGGCGGTGTGGGTTGGTCCTAAGAGCAAGGCAGGCCCTCTCCGCAATCCGTGCGGCCCGCCGAGGGCGCTGCGAACCGGGTACATAACCACCAACAATATGCGCGTCGGGTTCTTTACCGAGGTCTATCACCCGGTGGTTAACGGCATCGTCGCCTCGCTCGACGGTCTCGCCGCCGGTCTGCGCGCGCTCGGGCATGACGTGTACTTTTTCGCTCCCCACGTGCCGGGCTACGAAGAGACGACCGGGCCGGTTTGCCGCATTCCCTCGCTGCCGCTGCCGACGTCCACGCCATACCGGCTGACCGTGCCGGTCGTGAGCCGCCGCAACCGCACCGCGATCGTGAACCGCCTTGACGTGTTGCACGCGCACTCGCCGTTCGTTACGGGATGGATGAGCGTGCGCTACGCGCGCCGTTTACGCATTCCGCTGGTGTACACGTATCACACGCGTTTGGAAGAATACGCGCATTACGTGCCGTTCGATGAGAACGCGACGCGGCGCGCCGCGTCGACACTCACGCGCAACTTTGCAAATTTAGCGGACGCCGTTATCGTGCCGACGCCGGCAATGCGCGAACGGCTGCTGGAACTCGGCGTAACCGCGCGCGTGGAAGTAATTCCGAGCGGCATCGATCTGCGCGCGTTCGGAAGCGGCACGCGTAACGCGGCGCTGCGCAAAAAACTCGGCGTGCGCGGAGAAGAACGGCTGTTGCTCGTCGTGTCGCGCTTAGCGAAAGAGAAGAACGTCGACGTGCTGATCGAAGCGTTCTCCCGCACCCGCGTTCCCGCGCGTCTGGCCATCGCCGGTGACGGCCCCGAGACTGAGGCGCTGCAATCGCTCGCGCGCGAATTGCGCGTCGCGGATCGCGTTTCGTTTTTGGGCTCGGTCGATCGCGCGCAGCTTCCCGAACTCTACGCGAGCGCCGATGCGTTCGTGTTCGCCAGCGTCACCGAAACGCAAGGGTTGGTGCTTGCCGAGGCAATGGCCGCCGGCGCGCCCGTCATTGCCGCAGACGCGCCGCAGGTTCGCGAGGTCGTCGACGGCGCCGGATCGCTGGTGGCGCCGTCCGCGCCGGCGTTCGCCAGAGCGATGGACGAAGTGAAGGCGCAGCCGTCGCCCGAGCAGGCGGCCCTGGCAAGACGCGCCGCGGCCCGCTTCGGCATCGAGGAACAGGCGCGCCGCGTAGCTGCAGTTTACGATTCGCTGCGGACGCACAATCTGGACGCCGTGAGCAGTTGACATCGAACATATGTTCGATATACACTATGCCCATGAAGTCGATGAGCGCTGCAGTCGGGTTCGCGGCGGACGCCCGTGGTAACGGCGTGGCATACGTGCGGCTCGGCGATTCGGCATCGCGCGTGTTGCGCATCCCCTTCGAAGTAAAGCGCTATCCGGCGCTGCTGGACCGCGAGGTCGGCTACGCAGCATTAACGGCGGTCGGCACGGTGCTGCGGCGCCGCGGCGTCCGGAGCCTGGAGATGCGCATCGATGATCAACGCCTCGCCGGCGATCTGCTCGAGCACCGCGACGTGCCCGCGCCGCTCACGCTCGCATACGTGCGCCTGCGCTGTGCGCTCAACCAGCTCGGCGATTACGGTGTCGCGCCCGCTGGGGCGGACGACGCCGATCTCACGGCGCGCGCCCGCGCCGACGTGGCGATGCACGCTGCGGCATAACGCGGCTTGACCTCTTACCGTCGTCTCAGCGCGGACGACTTGCCGGCCGGCACCGTCGAATTGGCCGGCGCTTTGTTAGGATGCGTGCTTGTCCGAGACTGCCCGGACGGCCGTACCGCGGGCCGGATCGTCGAAACGGAAGCGTACGTTCTCGACGATCCAGCCTCGCACGCGTACCGCGGTCTTAGCAAACGCAACGCCTCCATGTTTCTCCCGCCATTTCACGCCTACGTTTATAAGATCTACGGCACGTCGTTTTGCGTGAACGTCACGAGCGAAACGCAAGGCGCAGGAGCGGCGGTGTTGATCCGCGCGCTGGAACCGCTGGAGGGCTTGTCATGTATGGAGGCGCGACGCGGAACCACGCGCGTGCGCGATCTTGCACGCGGTCCCGGACGCCTGTGCCAGGCGCTTGCGATCGATCTCGCGCTCGACGGCGCCGACTTGCTCACCGGCTCGCAGCTCTGGTTGGCGGCACGTCCGGCGAGCGCGCTGCGCGCGGGCAAGAGCAAGCGTATCGGCATCACCAAGGCTGCGCATCGTTTACTTCGTTTTTACGAAAAGGGAAATCCGTTCGTCAGCGGACCCAAGGGCTTGTCGCCCTAACGCTTGCTATGCTATAGTTTGTTCGTCTCGAGGCCCTCATCGGAGCCTCGACGCAGTACATTCCCCACCGCTCACGTCACTACGAAATCCGAGGCAGCCTCGCCCGATCTTTTCGGTTATGCGCCGTGCGCGACTCTACGAGAGAGATAGTCCACTGCAATTCGATAATCGTAATGATGGCGGTCGGCCCCAAGGGCAAGGTCAAGGTCAAAACCGCCGCCGCCGCTCCCGCCGCCACCGCCAGCACTTCAATCAGCCGCACAACGAGCAATTCCCGCAAGTAGAACAAGCGGGGCCGCCGATGATCACCGCCGAGCAACTCGGCGAGAAAACGAAAGCCGAACTCAACGCGATTGCGAAAGAGTTCGAGATCGAGTCGCCGCTCAAACTCAAGAAAGACGAGTTGATTCCGCGGATCCTCGAGGTGCAATCGCAGCGCTCCGGTCTCGAGAGCGCCAACGGCGTGCTCGACATTCTCCCCGAAGGCTACGGCTTTTTGCGGCGTGACGGCTATGTGATCGGCCCCGACGATATTTACGTGAGTCAATCTCAGATCCGCCGCTTCGAATTGCGCCGCGGCGATCTGCTCGAAGGCCAAGTGCGCCGCCCCAAAGAGAGCGAGAAGTACTACGGCCTCATCCGCGTCGATCGCATCAACGGCTATCAGCCGGATCAGATCCGCGGCCGGCGCGTTTTCGAAAAGCTTACGCCGATCTATCCGCAAGAGCGCTTCAAGCTCGAAGTGCGGGCCACACAGCTCTCCACGCGCGTCATCGATCTGTTCTGCCCCATCGGCAAAGGCCAGCGCGCGCTCATCGTCTCGCCGCCGAAAGCCGGTAAGACGACGCTGCTCAAAAACATCGCCAACGCGATCTCCATCAACCATCCCGAAGCGCACATCATGGCGCTGCTCGTGGACGAGCGTCCGGAAGAAGTCACGGATATGCAGCGCACGATCGACGGCGAAGTGATCGCCTCGACGTTCGACGAGCATCCCGAGAATCACACGGCCGTCGCCGAACTGGCAATGGAACGCGCGAAGCGTCTGGTGGAACACGGCAAAGACGTCGTGATTCTGCTCGACTCCATCACGCGTCTCGCGCGTGCGTACAACCAGGTCATTCCGACTTCGGGCCGCACGCTTTCGGGCGGTCTCGACACCGCCTCGCTCCACAAACCCAAGCGTTTCTTCGGCGCCGCGCGTAAAATCGAAGAAGGCGGCTCGCTGACGATCATCGCCACCGCGCTCGTCGAGACGGGTTCCAAGATGGACGACGTGATCTTTGAAGAGTTCAAAGGCACGGGCAACATGGAACTCAACCTCACGCGCAAACTCGCTGAATCGCGCGTCTTCCCGGCCGTCGACATCAAGCGTTCGGGCACGCGTCACGAAGAGTTGCTGCTCAGCGAGATCGAGATGCGCAAGATCTGGATGCTCCGCCGCGCTACGAGCGTGCTCAACAGCGGCGACATCACCGAGCTCATTCTCGACAAGATGGCGCAAACGCGCACGAACGACGAGTTCTTGCAGACGGTCACCAAAGAAGCGCTCTCGCTATCTCGAGGCTACGACGAGGGCAACGGAAAGTACTAACCGCAAGCGTTGCTTGAGCGAAGGCCCGCATATCACGTGCGGGCCTTTTTGCTTTCTGCCTGCGGGGTGATGGGCGGCTGCCCGTGAAGTACCGGGTGATGCGGAAATATGCCGCTTGTTTGTTGGTTTTCGCCGCTGCGCTCGCAGCCTGCGGTGGAACCGGAAGTTCGCCGAATGCCGGCGGCGTGCCGCCGTGCCCGCTCGGTCCGATTCCCGCGCCGCCGCAATTGATTTATCCGGCGGCGAATGCGACGAATGTGCCGGTTACGAACTTCGCCGTTGAAGTTACGTATCAGAATGGTTCTTTAACCTCGCAATGGAGCACGCCGGCGCTCACCGCGCCGGGGGCGCCGAAACTTACCGGCGCTCCGTACGCCATCGTGCCGACTCCCGGAGCATACGAGTACACCTCGTCGTTTCCGGTATTGCAAAGCAGTACGACCTATACGATACAAGTCGTGAATCCGCCGGAAGGCGGTCAATGCAGCTCGACGGCGACGCTCGGTTCCTTTACTACGCAGTAAAGTTGCCGTGGTGGGGCGCGTCGAACGACGGCTGGGTCTTTATGAACGATAAAATGCGGCTTCAAAAATTTCTTGCGCATGCCGGCGTTGCTTCACGGCGGGCGGCGGAAGATTTGATCGTGCGCGGCAAAGTGCGCGTGAACGGTAAGGTGGTGCGCGAACTCGGTACGAGCGTGAGCGAAACGGATCGCGTCGACGTCAGCGGCACGCCGGTGAAGCTGCAAACGGAGCCGCAGTACTTGGTGATGCACAAGCCGGTCAACGTCATGACGACGATGCGCGATCCGGAAGGGCGCCGTACGGTCGCCGAACTCATTCCGAAAGGCTTGCCGCGCGTCGTTCCCGTAGGGCGTCTGGATTACGATACGTCGGGTGTGTTGCTGCTCACTAACGACGGCGAGCTTGCGAACATTCTCATGCACCCGCGCTTCGGCGTGGAGAAGATGTACCGGGTGGTTGTAAAGGGGCGGTTGCTGCCCGATGAAATCAAGCGCTTGCAGTCCGGTGTGTGGATCGAAGAGTTTAAAGCCGCAGGCGCCGGCGTGCGCGTCGTGGCCACGCGGCGCGACACGTCCGTGCTCGATATCACCATCCATGAGGGGAAGAACCGGCAAGTGCGTCGGATGTTCGAGGCCGTGGGCCATCCGGTAGTCGCGCTGGCGCGGCTGCGGTTCGGGCCGCTGCGCCTGGGCGATCTGCCGCCGGGGCAGACGCGCCCCCTCACCGCCCGCGAACTAAGCCAGCTGCGCAATCTCGCCCCATAAGGAATCGCCGTCTCACCGTGGATCGACTCACCGCCCTGCCCCATGCTTACAAACTCGCGCGCCGCGACGCGCGCAGCACGCGCACCGTCGTGCAACTGCCCAACGGCGCCGGGTTCGGCGGCGACGTCGTCGCGATCTGCGCGGGACCTTGCAGCGTGGAATCGCGCGAACAGATCGAGGCGACGGCGCAAGCTGTCGCGCGGCGCGGTGCGAATGTGCTGCGCGGCGGTGCGTTCAAGCCGCGCACCTCGCCGTACGCGTTCCAAGGTATGGGCCGCGACGCTCTAAAGCTATTGCGCGACGCGGCGGACCGGTTCGGCATGGCGGTCGTAACCGAAGTGCTCGATCCGCGCGACGTCGAGCTGGTCGCAAAATATGCCGACATGCTGCAGATCGGCGCGCGCAACATGCAAAACTTCAGTTTGCTGCGCGAGGTGGGTGAGGCCGGGAAACCGGTGCTGCTCAAGCGCGGGCTATCTGCCACGATCGAAGAGTGGTTGATGGCTGCGGAATATCTGCTCGTCGCCGGCAACAACGAGATCGTGCTGTGCGAACGCGGCGTGCGCTCGTTCGATAACGCGACGCGCAACCTGCTCGACATCGCCGCCGTCCCGTTGCTCAAATCGCTCAGTCATCTCCCCGTCATCGTCGATCCGTCGCACGGTACGGGCGTGGCCAAGCTCGTTGCGCCGATGGCGCTGGCCGCCGTTGCGGCAGGCGCCGACGGCTTACTCATCGAGGTACATCCGGATCCGCCCACGGCCGCTTCCGACGGACCGCAGTCGCTTACGTTCGAGCAGTTCGACGCGTTGATGGGGCAGGTCGATACGGTCGCGCGGGCGCTGGGACGCCGTGTGCCGGCCGCTGTTGCTGCCTAGCTGGTAAGCAGGGACCGTTTTCCGGGTACCTTAATCGTCCACGGGCTGCGCCAGGCCGTCCAGGCCTTGAGGGTGCCGACGAAAGCCGTTTGATATGCGTTTATCTTCGGTACAAGGGGAGGCGCAAAAATCCGCCTTCATATTAAGCACAAGAGGTAGGAAAAACACGTAATGATTCGCATTTCTCGCATCGCATCGGCGGCCGCGGCGGTGGCCGTTGCCGCGGCGTTCGCAATTCCGGCATCGGCCCAATACGCGAACGAATATCTTCCGCCCCGGATGACGCATCAGGGCAAGACGTCACAGGCAATCGCGGGCTCCGGAACCGTCGTGGTTCAGGTGCAAGTTTACGCGACGGGCAACGCAAAAGCGGTCCGCGTCATCCACTCCACCAACTCCGGCGATAATGCGGCCGCGATGGATATCGCGAATCACTCGTCGTACCGGCCGGCGCACCGCGGTAAAACGCCGATCACCGCGTACTACGATTTCACGCTGAAGTTCAAAGGCAAGTCGGTTGCGTCGAATGCGGCGGCGGCCGGCATGTCCGGCAAAGCCGCCTCGATCGACGTGCTGATCCGTTCGGGCAAGTACGAGCAAGCCAAATCGCAAGCGGAATCCGCGCTGCAGGCGAAGCCCGGCGATGCGACGCTCAACTCCGAACTCGGCGCGGCGAACTACTTCTTGAGCAACTATCCGGACGCGGCGGCTGCCTTCGACAAAGCGCCCACGATTCCGAAAGAATTTGCCAAAGTTGCTGCGCAAGCGTACTCGCTCGCAGCAGGTAAACTCTCGCAAAGCAATCCCACGCAGGCCGTCGCCTACGGACAAAAAGCGGTAGCGA
Source organism: Vulcanimicrobiia bacterium (assembly GCA_025934645.1). GTDB lineage: Bacteria > Vulcanimicrobiota > Vulcanimicrobiia > Vulcanimicrobiales > Vulcanimicrobiaceae > JAICWY01. The sequence continues at coordinate 1,429 of JAICWY010000040.1, read as the reverse complement.
TGTCGCCCAACGGCGGCTCTTACTACTCGCTCGGCGTTGCCGAACTGAACGCCGGCAATGCGCAAGCCGCAGTGACGGATCTGAAAAAAGCGCGCGATCTGGCATTCGCAGATCAGAAGAGCGATACGAAAACCCGCGTTGCAATCGACTCGGCGCTGCTGCAAGCCTACAGTAAAGCCGGCGACAACGCCGGCGCCCAAACGACCGCGGACGAAATCAAAAAACTCGACCCCAACAGCGACGCGGCTCAAATCGTGATGGGCAACCAGTACATGGCCCAGGGCAACGACGCTTCCAAGGCGGGCAAGCATGCTGACGCCATTGCGGCATACGAGAAAGCCGCACAAGTCGGCGGCGCGAAGGTCGCGGTCACAGCCTACGCGGCGGCCGCGTTGGAAGAGAGCAGACTCGACAAGCCGGATTATACGAAGATGAAGGCCGACGCCGATAAAGCGCTGGCCGTGAACGCGAACGATCCTCTTGCACTGTTCGCCGAGGGCATCGCGCTCTACGGGCAATACGCGACGGGCGGCAGTTCGAACGCCACGTTGAAACAGCAGGCTGTCGATACGCTCAACAAGGCAAAAGCGGCGGCGCAGGCCGCCGGGAACTTCTCGCTGTCGCTGAACATCGAGAACTTCATGAAGCAGAACATTAAGTAGCGGCGGGCGGGCTGCCGTTACATTAACGACATTAACGAGGACTTTCCGGGAGCGGTGGACAATCCGCCGCTCACGGAAGCGGGGGGATTCCCCCGATTCTTTTCTACTGTCTTAGCGCACAATACGTTCCCGTAAAACGGGAGGGGTCGAAAAAATAGTGTTTGCTGGTTTTTGGGGATTAATGAACTCGGGCGGCTGGGATATGTGGTTGCTCCTGGCGCTCTCCGTCGTCGGACTTGCGGTCGTGATTGAACGGCTCGTGTTCTTTGCGTCCCAGCACGGTGATACGAAGGGTCTGCTTCGCGCGATCGGTCAGAAGATCGCCGGCGACGACATCGACGGCGCGATCAAGGTCTGCCGTTCGCAACGCGGCATGCTCCCGCGCATCCTCGAGTTCGGTTTGCAGCGCGGCGAGAAGAACCGCGCCGATATCACCGACGCGCTCTCCATCGCGCTGATGGAGCATCTGAACGCCCTCGAGCGCAACCTGGGCATCATCGGCACCATCGCCGTTATCGCGCCGTTCGTCGGTCTGTTCGGTACCGTTCTCGGTATTATCCGCGCGTTCCAAGACATCGCGCTGAAGGGCAACTCGACGCCTGCGGTCGTCGCGGCCGGCGTCTCCGAAGCGCTCGTCACCACGGCTACCGGTCTTATCATCGCCGTCATCGCCGTCGTGTTCTTCAACTACTTCAAGACGCGCATCAAAGCGTACAACCAAGAAATGATCGTCGCGGCCAACCAAATGGCCGAGATGCTGCACTTCC
>JAICWY010000094.1 GCA_025934645.1 Vulcanimicrobiia bacterium | reverse complement strand
TCGTTACTGCGCTATATCGAACTCGCGCAGCCCAAGAAAGTGCTGCTCAATCACGGCTGGCGCGACTTCGTCTACCGCTTGCGCGGTCTGGGCATCGATGCGGAGTATCTGGAGGAACATTCGCAGCTCGCGCTATTTTAAGCAGCGCCGGCTTTGCTTTTAGTCAACCCCGATATCCCAAAGCATTCCTAGATCTTTCTTCGCGAACGAGCGGAATGCGATCAGCGTCTCGGTGTCGTTGATGCCTTCAAGGCCTCCGATGCGTTCGGTAACGAGGTCGCTGAGCTCTTCGTGCTCTTTCACGCGCACGACGGCGATCATGTCGAACGGCCCCGCGACGCTGTACACCTCGGTGATGCCGTCTATTGCCAGCAGATCGTCGGCGATCGTCTTCAGGCGCGGACGCTCGACGTTGATGAGGATAAATGCCGTGACCATGGGTATTCACGTTCCATGATCCGGTTCGGGCAAACCTGCGCCGAAATCGCGGCGCGCCCCGGGAAGCTCGAAAAAGTCGCCGTTCTGGCGTCGTACCTGCGGACTTTGGACGACGCCGCTTTGCCGTGCGCCGCCCGCTATTTCACCGGAAATCCGTTCGCGGCGCGCGACGAGCGCAGCCTGGGCATCGGGTGGCGCACCATCGTCGAGGCCGCGAAACGCGCGTGGGACGTGCCGGAGGGCGCGCTTGCCGCGGCCTATCGCGAGCACGGCGATCTCGGCGCTTCGCTCGGCCCGTTCGTGCGCCCGGCGATGGACCTGGCGCTGTTCTCGGAGACGCTCGATCCAGTCACGCTCTACGCGCTTTTCGAGCAGATCGCCGCGGCGTCCGGTAAGGCCGCGGGACGTAAACGCGAAGCGCTGTGCGAACGCATTCTCAGCGCGTGCACCGATCCGGTCGAAGCCACGTACGTCATCAAAATCATGACCGGCGATCTGCGCATCGGCCTGCGCGAGGGGCTGATCGTCGATGCAATCGCTTCCGCGTTCGAGTGCGACGCGCATGCGGTACGCCGCGCGTTCATGGCTGCCGGCGATATCGGTACGGTGGCGGTCGCGGCACGCCGCGGAACGCTCGATGCGATGCGCGTCGCGTACGGCGCGCCGATTGGGTTCATGCTCGCAACGCCGGTCACGTATGGCTCAGAGTACAAAGATTTGCAGAGCGGCACGTGGATCGCGGAAGAAAAGTTCGACGGCATTCGCGCGCAACTGCATAAAACCGGCACGTCGGTGCGTTTGTTCTCGCGAACGCTCAACGACATCACCGATTCGTATCCGGAAGTTGCGGAGGCCGCCGCGCAAATCCCAGGCGACTTTATGCTCGACGGCGAGATCGTCGCGCAGCGCGGCGACCGCGTGCTGCCGTTCCGCTATCTGCAGGCGCGCTTGCAACGCAAAACGATTGACGGCGGCTTGCTTGAAGAGATTCCGGTCGCGTATATGGTCTTCGATATTTTAGCTGCAGGCGATGCGTTTCTCATCGACGAGCCGCTCGTCGTGCGACGGGAGCAACTGGCGGGCGCGATCCAATCCAGCGGACAGGTCCGCATCGCGCCGTTTACGCCGCTTGCCGAACCGCCCGTAGCCGAAGAACTCCACGCGCTGTTCGATGCCGCACGCGCCGCGGGCCACGAAGGCGTGATGCTCAAACGCACCGATTCGCCGTATCACCCCGGGCGGCGCGGGAAGTGGTGGTTAAAACTTAAACGCGAGCTCTCCACCCTCGACGTTGTCGTCATTGCGGTCGAATGGGGGCACGGCAAACGCGCGAAAGTTCTATCGGATTATACGTTCGCCGTCCGAGGACACGACGGCGAACCGCTGGCGATCGGCAAAGCATACTCCGGATTAACGGATGCAGAGATCGCCGAACTCACGCCGTGGTTCTTGGAGCACCGCACGCATCAACAACGCGAACGGGCGCGGGGCTCGGAGATTCCGGTCGAGCCGAAAATCGTGCTGGAGGTTGCGTTCGATATCATTCAACCGAGCGAATTGCACGAGAGCGGCTTTTCTTTACGCTTCCCGCGCATCGTTCGTATTCGCGACGACAAACCGCCGTCGGAAATTGACACGATCGATCGCGTGCGGGAAATCTACGAAGAGATGCTGGAGCGCGAGGGACTCGGCTAGCGGCCTCAGCGCCGGTGTTTGCGTTCGCGTTCTTCTTGGATGCGCAGCGCGCGTTCGTAGGCGTCGGGTATCGTGTTTCGCTTCGTGCCGGCTTTCGTGAGTTGCGCGCGGAGACGCGAATAGCCGACCAGCGCGATGAGCGCGATTGCCGCGAAGGCGAGCGCCGGCCGCGGGCGCCCGCCGATGTTCACGACTGAGAGGCTCGCGAGCACGACGGCGGCCAGCGCGAGATACGTCTCCCAGCGTTTCATGTTAGAGCGGCTTTCCGTCGTCTGCGCTGCCCAGAATGAACGGGCGCAGCAGCGGCAACGGCGGGTCGCCGTGCGCGAGAAGCGCGTCGTGGAATCCCTCGAGCGTGTAAGCCGAGCCCATCTTCTTCTTGTAGTCCTCGCGCAGCTTGAGGATCATCAGTTTGCCGAGCGTGTAATACCCGTACATCGGGTCCTGGGTTCCGCGCATCGACTCTTCGAGCGCGACGGCCGGCGTCTGGAAACACTGCGTTTCGAACAGGTTCTCCGCTTGTTTGAGCGACCAGCCGCCGGTGTGCAATTGGACGCCCGCGATGTAGCGGCACTCGCGCAGCAGCGCTTCTTCGAGTTGCGCCAGGCGCACGTGCGGATCGCCGTTGCCCCAGCCCTGATCGACCATCATCTGCTCGCCGTAGTGAGCCCAGCCTTCGGCAAACTCCGAGCTGCCGAGCAGCTTACGCGTCAGGCTCAGATCGAGATGCCGCGCGATTGCGAAGTTGGTGAAGTGCCCCGGATAGACTTCGTGCGCCGAGATAATGGGGAACTGATAATTGTTGAACTGCGCCATGAAACCGGCGATGCGCGCCGGCGGCCAGTGCAGATCCGGGGGCGTGACGTTGTAGTACGCTTGCGTCGCAACCGTCTCGAGCGGTCCAGGCGAATCTTCTGATGCCGTAACGAAGGCCCGCTCGAACGGCGGGGTTGCAACGACTTTGATGTTCGCATCGTCGGGCATCGTAACGATGTGGTGCGAGATGACAAAAGCGCGCAGCTTGACCAGATCGCTTTGCGCTTTTTGCAGCAGCGTGGCCGGCGGCGGATACACCTTTGCAAGTGAGGCGTAGACTTGCTGGGGCGTCTTATGCGGATCGATCCGCTTCGCCGTCGCGATGAACCGCGCGCGCGTCTGAGCGAGCGCCTTTTGGCCGTACGAGAGGTATTGCTCTACCGGCATATCGAGCGCGTCTTCGTACAGCAGCTTTTTGCGGTACGCATCGGCGCCGATTGCGTAGGTGCCGGACGGCTTGATCGTTTTAATCCATGCGGCGTAGGCTGACATCGCCTTCATCGCCGAAGCGTTCGCCGATTTGAGCTGCGCCTGCAGCGCCGCGTCCTTCACCGAGGCAAACGCGAGCGGAACTGTCTGCGCGAAAAAACCGACGGAGCCGCCGGCCTGTTCGCCTGAGATTTCCTTCGTGATCGCGTCGACCGTCGTGATGTTGGCTTTGGCTTGCGCGAGAAGCTGGGGAATCGCGCGCTCGCGCGCGATCGTGTCTTTCATCCGCACCGGCAGCGGAGCGAAGTCTTTGCTGATCAGCGAGAAAACGCTTCCGCTGGCTAATCCCGTGTAGGTATCGGGATTATGCTTCCACGGCTGAAGCGTTTGCGCGTCGAGCAATAAGTCCGAAATTTCGTTGAGAATCAGCGTGCGATCCAGCGCGTCGTCGGCGCTGAGGGATTGGGGATCGATCGCTTGGAATTTCGTCTGATACTCTTTGGCGAACGCGATCTGCTTGGCGATGCCGGCGGACGACATGTCGTCCAGCAGCGCGTCGTACGTGTGCACGCCGACGCTGGTCGCCGTAACCGGCGACATTTTGAATCCGGTATAAAAAAACTCGTGCGCGAGCGCTTGGAATTGCGCGTCGGACGAGGTAGTGGGTTGGGACGTCGCGGGCGCCGCACCGATCAAGCCGACCAGCGCGATACCGGCGAGCAGTCGTCGTACGATACTCATACGACGACCGTTCGCCCCGCGTTCGCTCGCTCCGCCCGCCGGAGCTACTTGTTCTTGAACTTGGCCATGCGCTTTTCGTTGTAAGCCGCGATGCCTTCTTTGGCGTCCTCGCTCTTGAAGAGCAATGACTGAAGTTCGCGTTCCAACGCAAGCGCGTCGTTGAGCGGCATCTCCAAGCCCGTCTGCACGCTGCGCTTGATGTGTCCGACGGCCATCGGCGCCTTGTTCGGCGTGGTGAACTGCTTGGCGTAGGTCATGATCTGCTCGCGGAACGACTCGGCGTCGCCCTCGAAAATGTCGCTGACGATGCCCCATTCCAGCGCCTGCTCGAAACTGAACGTGCGGCCCGTCGCCATCAGTTCGATCGCGCGCGATTTACCGACCAGACGCGCGAGGCGCTGCGTGCCGCCCGTACCGGGCAGCACGCCCAGCGCGACTTCCGGCAGGCCGATCTTGCCCGCGTCCTGACGCGCGATGCGGATATCGCACGCCATCGCAATCTCCAAACCGCCGCCGACCGTGTGCCCGTTCAGCGCGGCGATGACGAGCTTCGGCGTCTGTTCCAGGCGCGAGAGCGTTTCGTTTGCGTGCAAGCAGAAGTTGTATTTGAACTCCGGCGTAACGCTGTTGAGCATGCCGATATTCGCGCCGGCGGAGAAGAACTTCTCGCCTTTGCCCGTGAAGACGATGACCTCGACCTCTTGGTCGAAACGCGCGTCGAGAACCGCTTCGTCGATCTGACGCATCATCTCGTGCGTGTACGTGTTGGCCGGCGGATCGTCCATCTCGATGACGCCCACGTGGCCGTCTTTCCAGTAGTTGATGACCCGTTTGCCGTCGTGCGCGCGCTGTTCGCGGCCGAACGGCGTTTGCGCCGCTCCATTTACCGTTGCTGACATGCTGAATTATGCCTCGCTCTTCCCTTTGGGTGCGATCCACGACGGATCTTTGAAATATTCTTTCAGGCGTTCTTCGTCTTGCGCGGAAGGCAGCACCCCCGGCGCGTACGCTTCCCACTCTTGCGCCGTGAGCTGACGCCCGTCGACGCTCCAATACTGTCCGGAATACGCGCCGATCTTTCGGTTGAAGCGGATGTCCGGCGCGTACAATTTCGTTTCGGAAGGATTCACGGCGTTCACGCGTTCGATCGTCTTCGCGCATTCATCGTAGAACTGGCCGCGCGCGCGCTCGTTCAGATGCTCTTTGTCCGCGGCGTCGCCGGTTTTGTCTTCGTCCACGCGGCCTTTGATGCCCCACGTGTACGCCCACTGCGCCGAACCGGAATGGTCGGTGCCGAACAGATCCAGCGAACCCGAGAGCCACTTGTTGTAGTACTTCTGCTGCAGCTCGACCGGGATGACGTTGGCTTGCGCGATACGCCGCAGCCCCGAAATGCCGCTACCCATGTGAAACGACTCTTCGCGCAGCATCGGGCCCATCGATTGCGCAAGCGGCGCGAAGCCCGAGTGCGAGAGCATCGTGAGCTGAAACTTACCGTCGCGATCCATGAAGTTGGTGTACGCGAAGAAATCCAACCAGTGCGTCACGTCGTCGTTGAACGCGTTGAGCAGTCGGTTTTTCTTGCCGAACGCGCGCCGCTCGAGCATCTTCTGCGCTTCGATCTTGCCGTCGTGCCCGAAATTGTTCACGAGCAGATGGCACATCTGGTAACCGTGGCGCGTTTCCTCGACCATGATGCGCACCAGCGCGGCCAGGTCGTACTCCGACGGCGCGTTGTTCACCAAGAACCGCTGCTGCTCGTTGGAGGCAAACTCGGTGTCTCCCTGATACACGATCATGTTCATGAGCGCGTCGCGCATGCGTTGATCGGGCACTTCGAGCACCTTCTCCCAACGGCGCTCGCCGCTGAAGTCGCCGAAGTAGATCTCGTTAGTGGGGAGTTCGCCGTACTTGGCCTCGAATGTGTAGCCGGGCATGTACCGATCGATGAGCTCTTGGTTCAGCCCAATATCATTCTGCCATTCCTTGAGCAGGTCGATCCAGTCGTCGAAAGTGGAAATGCGCGCCATGAAGGCCCCCGTATGACGGAAAATCGCTATACCGTGAGAATACTGTCATATCGTTTCGGAACTGTCAAGGAGGTGTGCCTGTGACCCTGGCTCCGGAGCAGCGGCCGGTAACCCGTCCGAACTCCTTCATCTATACGCTCTTCGGCGACTTCGTCGCGCGCGATCCCAGTTCGAACGGCGAGCTGTGGGTCGGCGGCTTGATCCGCCTGATGGGCGAGTTCGGCATCTCGGAGCAGGCGGTTCGCCAGGCGGTCTCCCGTATGTCGCGTCAGGGCTGGCTTATCGCCACCCGTCGCGGCAACCGCTCGTACTATGCGCTTACGGATCGCGGGCGCCGGCGCGTCGAGGCGATCTCGCCGCGCATCTACGGACCGGTCGTCGAGTGGGACGGCCACTGGCGGATGCTCACGTACACCGTTTCCGAGAACAACCGTGAAGGGCGCGATGGGCTTCGCAAGGATCTGACCGTGCTCGGTTGGGCGCCGCTCTCGGCGTCGACCTGGCTCTCGCCGCGCGACGCGCTCGAAGGCGCGCGTAGTGCGGCCGAGGCGAATGGCGTGCTCGATTGCGTCGACTTCTTCGCCGGCGAGTACATGGGTCCGCACAGCGACCGCGAGCTGCTCGAGAAATGCTGGAATCTCCCGGCGATTGCGGAGCAATACCGGGAGTTCGTGGCCCGCTACGAACCGCGTTTGCAGACGGAACGCGCGCGCGGCGCGCTGCGCGACGACGAGGCGTTCGTCGAACGCATGTGGCTGGTGCACGACTACCGCAAATTCACGTACGTCGATCCCGGTTTGCCCAGCACACTTCTTCCGGCGCACTGGCCGGGCACGGTGGCCGGCTCGCTGTTCCGCGAGTACTACGCGGCGATCTCTTCGAAAGCGGAGTATTTCTTTAGGGCGCAGCGCGAGTAGGCGCATTTTGGCTGAGTGGCGGTAACGCAGCTTTATCTGTCATGGTGAGGGCCGCGTAGCGCTCTCGAACCACGGCCGAGCGTTGGCGAGGCCTACTGCCACGCAGCCCTCGTCATAACTCGGGCGCCCCTTCGACTGCGCTAAACGCGCGCTCAGGATGACAGCTGAAACGTGCCGCCACGCGCGTAGCCGCGTCACGTAGTAGCCGCGTTCGTCTCGTAGCCGCGTTACGCAGTAGCCGCGTTCGTCTCCGTAGCGGCGGCAGATCGGCGTTCGTGCCCTCGACTGAGAGCAAGCAAGTTCAGGAAATAAGCAAGTAGGCCGAAAAGACTATATAGCGGTCGCGGTATGAGCTTTCTGCGATAGCTGTCCATGGAGGGGTGTTCATGGGCCCCGGATCGTTACACCGGGGCCCGTGACTTACGTCGCTAGGCGTCGTCGCCTTCGTGAAGGTGCAAATGGCAGCCGTCTTCGGCGTCGCGCAGCACCTCGCGGGCTTCGGCCAGCATGGCTTGCGAGATCGGCGGCGTGCCTTCGATGCTCCCGTCTTGCGCCAGAAAATCGGCTTCGCTCCACTCCTCCCACGTTTCGAGCGGCTCGCCTTCGCTTTCGCCGGGGAAACGCACGCAGAAGCCCTCTTCGAGATGCAGACCGACCACGATCACGCGCGTGCCGCGCGGGAAATACGCGCCTTCCTTCCACAGCGTGCCGTAGGTGGTTTGATACGAGCTTCCGATCTTCAGCGATTCGATGACTTACACTCCAAACGGGTC
>JAICWY010000064.1 GCA_025934645.1 Vulcanimicrobiia bacterium | reverse complement strand
TGAACCACGCGTACATGGTGGGGTGAATCCAGTGGGTGAACACTGACACGATGCCTGCGAGCACCAACCCGATGAGCGCAAGGAACACATAGCCCTGGAAACGCCGCAGATCCAGGCCGGTGGCGTACACCACGCACGCCAGTGCGAGCATTCCCAGGCCCGTCGTCGCGGCCGCCTCCACAATGATGCCGGAGCCGAAGTTTTGCACGTAGCGCTCGATGGTCGGCGCCAGTCCCACGCCCACGAGCGCCGCAAAAACGTAGAACAACGTGAGAGAGAGCGCTTCGTTCGCGCGCGTCGCGTTAATGGCGAAGAGCAGAATGAATCCGGCGATGAGCGCGATTAGACCGATGCCGGGGCTGACGCCCTGGAACACGTACGCCGCGCCGGCCGTGATAATCAGTCCTAAGGCCGTGATGCCTAGCACTTGACCGAGCAACGCCTGAACGGGCATTGCCGGAGCCAATCCGTAAGGCCGCACGGGAGTCTGGAATCGCATAGCCATCGCTACTGTATAACCTCGGTCTACCGGACGAGTTTCACTTGAGCTGGTACAGCCACCCACTATACACGAACATATGTTCGATGTATAGTTCGGGTATGCGAGGCGTCGAGGTTCTAAGCGCTCCGGCGAAATCCGCCCTCAACCGGGTGGAAGGCATGCCGTTCCGCTGGTCGATCAATCCTTACCGCGGCTGTTACCATGGCTGCGTCTTCTGCTATGCGCGGCGCACGCACAGTTATCTGGACGAGGACGGCGTGGACGCGTGGACGTCGCGCATCTACGTCAAGACGAACGCGGCCGCCGTGCTGCGCACAGAGCTTGCGCGGGCGTCGTGGCGGCACGAGACGGTGGCTATCGGAACGGTCACCGATCCGTATCAGCCGATCGAAGGGCGTTTCCGCTTAACGCGCGGCATTCTGCAGGCGCTTCGCGATTATGAAACGCCGGCGGCGCTCATCACGCGTTCGCCGCTGGTGATCCGCGATACGGACGTGCTGACTGAACTGGCGCATGCAGCGGGCGCGTCGGTTTCGATAAGCATCGCAACGACCGACGAGACTTTGGCGCGTGAATTGGAGCCCACCGTGGCGCCGCCAAAACAGCGGCTGCGCGCAGTAGAGCATCTGGCATCGGCCGGCGTACGCGTGAATGTCGCACTCGCTCCGGTCCTTCCGCAGATCACCGACAACAGCGAGAATATTGAAGCGGTCGTGCGCGCGGCGCGCGACGCCGGTGCGGCAAACGTGTGGCACAACACATTGTATCTGCACGAAATTACGCGCGAGACGTTCTTCGGCTATCTACGCGCGAAACGCCCTGAATTAATTGCCGGATACGCGAGCGACTACAAGGGCAAGTATGCCCCGCGCGAAGTGCACGATCGCGTCGAGGCGCGCGTGCACGATGCGCTTAAGCGGTTTCCGTTGCAACGGTACCGGAGCATCCAGCCGAGGCCCGACAGGCAGCTTAGCTTATTGTAACGTTTGGCGCCGCGGCGATGTCGGTTCGGAACGAGAGACGCGTGGGTTTATCGATCCGGGCGGCCAGATCGCGCACTGCGTCGTACGCGCGCGTCCGCGCGAGGTGCAGATCGTCGCCTAAACCGGTAACCGTGAGGACGCGGCCGCCGCCCGAATTCACCGTGCCGTTCTCGGCGAGTTTGGATCCGCCCCAAAACGCTTGCGCGTCCAAACCGAGTTCCAAGTTTGCCGGAAGGCCTTCGAGCGGCGTGCTGCTGCGCGGATACTCCGCGCTTGCCAGCACGACGCCGACGCACGCGCGGGCCGCGAATCCCGCGGCGCTCAGATCGATGGCGCCGTCCGCTGCCGATTTGAGGAGTTCGGCGAAATCGCCGGTGACGCGCGGCATGAGCACTTGCGTCTCCGGATCGCCGAAGCGCACGTTGAATTCGATCACCTGCGGACCATCCGAAGTCCACATCAACCCGCAATAGAGCACGCCCACGTACTGCTCGCCTTCCGCGAGCAAACCGCGCAGCACCGGCGCGATGATGCGTTCGCGCACGATGTCGTTCATCTCGGCGGGAAATCCGGCGGGCGGCGAATACGCGCCCATGCCGCCGGTGTTCGGCCCCGTATCGCCGTCGCCGGCGCGCTTATAGTCGCACGCGGCAGCGATCGGGATCATCGCGCGTCCGTCGCTCAGCGCGAATACGCTGACTTCGCGGCCTTCGAGTTTTTCTTCCAGCAGCACATCAGTGCCGCCGCCCGGAATTTTGTTCGTGCCGTACCATTGCTGCAGCACGCTACGCGCTTCATCGGGACCGCTCGTAACGACGACGCCTTTGCCCGCAGCCAATCCGTCGGCTTTAATGACGCAGCCGCCTTGCCACTCGTCCAGCGCTTTCATCGCGCCATCGAGCGAATGCACGACGACGGCGCGCGCCGTCGGAATGCCGTGGCGTTCCATGAAGCGCTTCGCATAGACTTTGCTGGACTCCAGACGCCCGCTGGAGCGGTTGGGGCCGAATGTGGAGATGCCGGCTTCGCGTAAGCGGTCGCACACGCCGGCCGCGATCGCGACTTCCGGCCCGACGACGACGAGATCGATGCGTTCCTCGGTGCAGCGCCGCGCAAGCGCGATGCCGTCCGTAATGGGAATGCTCCAATTGATTCCGCGCGTCGCCGTGCCGGCGTTGCCGGGCGCGGCGAAAATCGCGTCGCACGAGGGCGAAGCAGCCAGACGCCACGAGAGCGCGTCTTCGCGCGCGCCCCCGCCTACGACGAGAATGCGCACGCTATTCCCACTCCACGGTCGACGGAGGTTTCGACGTAATATCGTACGCGACGCGGTTTACGCCGGGCACTTCGTTGACGATACGCGTGCTGATCCGTTCGAGCAGATCGTACGGTAAACGCGCCCAATCCGCGGTCATGCCGTCCTCGCTGGTGATCGCGCGCACGGCAACCAGATTCGAATACGTGCGGCCGTCGCCCATAACGCCCACGCTCTTCACCGGCGTGAGCACGGCGAAATACTGCCACGGCTTCGGATCCAACTCGGCGCCGTCGATCTCTTCGCAAACGATGGCATCGGCTTCGCGCACCAAATCCAGGCGTTCTTCGGTGATGGCGTCGATGATGCGCACCGCCAGGCCCGGGCCCGGGAAAGGCTGGCGCTGCACGATGGCTTCAGGCAAACCGAGCACTTTGCCGACCGCGCGCACTTCATCTTTGAAAAGCGCACGAAGCGGTTCGATCAGCGAGAAGTTCATCTGCTCGGGCAAACCGCCGACGTTGTGGTGCGATTTGATCTTGTGGCCGGCTTTGCTCTGCGGCGTCTTCGACTCGATGACGTCGGGGTAGAGCGTCCCTTGCACCAGATATTTCACGCCCGGAATCTTTGCCGCTTCTTCTTCGAAGACGCGAATGAATTCGTGTCCGATGATGATCCGCTTTTGCTCGGGATCGCTCACGCCGGCGAGTTTGTCCAGGAAGCGCTTGCGCGCATCTACGGCGACGACGTTGAGGTGCAGCACGTCGCGGAACGCCTCGACGACGCGGTTCGCTTCGTTCTTACGCAGCAGGCCATGGTCGACGAAGATACAGGTGAGTTGCTCCCCGATCGCGCGCGAAACGAGCGTGGCGGCCACGGCCGAGTCGACGCCGCCGGAGAGCGCGCAGATCACTTTGTCGCGGCCGACTTGCTCGCGGATCTGTTCGATGGACCGGTCGACGAATGACTCCATCTGCCAGTCCGATCGAATGCCTGCAACCGCATGCAAGAAGTTCTCGATGATTTTCTTGCCCTGCTCCGTGTGCACGACTTCGGGATGAAATTGCACGCCGTACAGTTTACGTTCGTCGTTGGCCATTGCCGCGACGCGGCAACGCGGCGTGGAGCCGGCTTCCACGAAGCCCTCAGGCAGGCGTACGACCGAGTCACCGTGCGACATCCAGACGCGCGACTGCGCAGCAACGCCCGAGAGCAGCGGCGTTTGCCGGTCTACCGTCAGCATAGCCGGACCGTATTCGGCGTGGTCCAGCTTCACCAGTTCCGCGCCGCATTCGCGCGCGATGAGCTGCATGCCGTAACAGATGCCGAGCATCGGCACGCCGCTGCGGATAATATCGGGATCCATCTGCGGAGCGCCGGGCACGAGCGTGCTTTCGGGACCGCCGCTTAAAATGATCGCCGCCGGATTACGGGGCGCGAGCGCGCGCCACGGCGTGTCGTATGGAACGATCTCGCAGTACACGTTCAGTTCGCGGGTGCGCCGCGCGATAAGCTGGCTGTACTGCGCGCCGAAGTCGAGGATAAAGACGGTCGCCGGCTGAGCCGGGCCCGCTCCGGGGGTTCCAAGGGCTGGGGAAGTCACGGCCTCCCCTTTCGGCTCACCGCCCCCGGCCTCTTTTTCCGCCGCCGGAGTGCCCGCGAAAGCCCGCCTCTCACGACGTCAAGGATTCGGCTTCACATACGCCGTGCCGGTTCCGTAGTCGAAATAGATGACGTAATATTGCATGACGTCGCGGCCGATGATGCCGTCGTCGGTCGCGTAGTCGGAACTGCGATTCGAGGGAATGAAGGCGACAGCGTGCCGGAACAGGATCGGCCCCAGACGCAGGTTCGGAATTTCGTAATCCTCACCGGGAACGTCGCCGCCGATAAAGCCAATTCGGCTTCGTTCGCCGGGTGAGAGCGGCCGCGCCGAATGCAGCTTCCGCGCAAACGGCGGTTGTAAAAGCGTTCCCCAGGCGCCGGTATCGAGCAAAAACGTCCCCGCCACGCCGTCGAACGATGCGTCCACATCCGGAACGCAATCATCAAGTTTCAGCGGGATCGGCTGAAGGCCCAGAGCTTTCGGATCGAACGAGTCCGGCGAAGTAATCGTTATGCGCTTGTCCTTCATGTCGATGCCCACGACGCCGCTCGCAAAGAAATCACATCCCAACAGCCCGACGTGGCTCTCGAAATCTATAGGAACGACATCGAGTTCGATATCGTGCATCTGCAGTGCCCCAACCGAAAAGTGCGGCACGATCGCGCGTTCGACGTCGTAGTCGCCGCCGATGCGTTCTTTCGATCGGCCGTACGCGGCAATGCCTAAACGGTGCAGCGCACCGGGATCGATCGCCAGCGATGACGAGCCGGTATCGAGCGCGAAGTCGAGCGTCTCTTTGCCGACGGTAACCGGAATCGTGATGTAACCGCGATCGAATTTCGCGGGAAGCTCGAGCGGCGCTCCCTTGGGCACCGTAAAGAGCGCATAGGATTCGGGCGGCGCAAGCGAAACGGGCTCGGCGTCCCGTTGGAAAATGAGCGTTTCGCCGCTTTCCGCGTTTTCGGGGTGCCCGTCGCTATACGTCCATTTAAACGGGCGCATGAGCCCGAAGACGTTGCGGTAATCGGCGTATTGCGTCGTTGCCGTGACGCCGTTGACGTACTTCGTCACGATCCGGTCCAACAGAAATGAGCGCGCGTTATAGTAGCGCAGTTGTTCGTTCGCATCGGCTGGGTGAACGTCCAAAACGTATTCTTGCGGATCCGCTTGCGTCAGACCCAGCAGTTGCACCCCACTCGCGCTATCGCCCGGATCGGCCAGCGCTTTCGTAATCTTTGAGACGCGATCCGTGAACCGGACTATGCCGTTCTCGTCTTGCGTCCACGATTGGCCTTCGTACTTCCCGTAGGCGATACGAAAGGGCCCGCTGCGTTCCGTGGTCATCCGGTTCGCGCCTTGCACCCGCGTGACGATCTGGGTATCGGTACTGCCGTGAGTGCGCTCGGCGATTGCGTAGCTTCCGGGCTGGAGAGCGCCCTCGGCCGCATCCGCCTTTTCCAACAATTGCACCGGCGTAAGATTTGCCGGTAAATACGTCGCGGCAAAGACCGGCGCCGGCGAAAGCGCGGCGATCAGCGCGAGATTAAACAGACAGCGCTTCTGCAATGGCGATCTCTTCCGTGATGGCGGCGCCGGCATGCATGTGCGCTGCGAGGTCCGCTTCCGGTACATTTTCGCGCAGCTCGCTCATCAAACGATCGTAGAGGATCTGCTCGGTGAGCTGGCGCGGCTCGTCGATTTGCACGAAACGGGCGTCGACGAATCCCGCAAGCCGTGCCGCCGTGGCATAATCGCCCCGGCGCGCCGCGACGAACGCCAAATGTTGAATGCAGATCGGAATGTCGAGATGATCTTGGATCTCTTCGCAGAGCGCGATCGATTCGCGAGCCGCTTGCGCGGCGGCATCGGGATCGCCGAGCCAAAGCAGATACGAAGCGCTGTTCATCAGCGAGACGATGAGTCCCGAGCGAAAACGCCGGCGGCGCTCGATCGCAATCGCTTGGCGCACGTTCTCTAGCGCGCCGGCCGCGTCGCCCTCCTGAAACTGCTGCTCCGCGAGCCAGGTGAGCGCACGCGCCGCGCTTCGTTCGTCGCCCGCTCCGCGGTACAACGAAATCGCTTCATTCAGCAGCGCTCGCCGTTCCTCGACCGGGCGGGAACTATAAGCACCTAAGGCGAGCCCCTGAGCGATGATCCGGCGGTTGCCGCTCCCCCGCGCCAGCTCCAGCCCTTCTTCGATGAGCGGACGCCCTTCATCGTGGTGACCGAAAAAGACGAGTTGGGAGCCGACGGCCAGCAACGAACGTGCTGTGCCGGTCGTGTCGCTGGACGAGCGGTAGAGTTCGAGCGCTTCACGCCCGAGATGCAAACGCTGCGTCAGCCCTTTGCCAAGCGCGCCCGAGGCCTCGGCCATTCCCCGGAGCAACGGCGCGCGCAGTTCGGGCCGCCCCTGCGGCCCCAGCGCGTTCAGAGCAAGTTCCGACCAGCGCCACATCTCTGCAGGGCGCGAGGTTTCCGTGAACAGCTCTTGGCAGAACGCGGCAAGACGCGCCCCTTTTTCGACGTCGCGGCGCTCTTCGAGAAACCAATCGAAGGCCAAGCGGATGTTGTCGATTTCGGCTGCCAGCGGCACGGCCCACACGCCGAGCGGCATCGTTGGCAAACCCGATTCAGCACGCTCCATCATCAAGAAAACGTAGTCGGCGTGCCGCTGCCGTATGTAATCGCGCTCGCCGCTCTCTTCAAGTTTTTCCGCAGCGTACTGGCGCGTAGATTCGAGCAAGCGATAGCGTTGATCGGTATCGCCGAGCTCGGCCACGACCATCGATTTATCAACCAGCGCGCCCAGCAGATCGAGAATATCCCAAGACTCGATCGCCTCGTCGCTGCAGACTTCGCTCGCAGCTTCCAGCGTCCAGCCGCCGGCAAACACCGCAACGCGTCG
Organism: Vulcanimicrobiia bacterium; assembly: GCA_025934645.1. Taxonomy (GTDB): domain Bacteria; phylum Vulcanimicrobiota; class Vulcanimicrobiia; order Vulcanimicrobiales; family Vulcanimicrobiaceae; genus JAICWY01. The sequence continues at coordinate 4,820 of JAICWY010000064.1, read as the reverse complement.
AAACACGGTGCGCTCGCGATCGGAGAGCAAATCGTAGCTCCAATCGATAAGCGCGCGCATCGTCTGCTGGCGAGGCAACGCGGTGCGGCTGCCGCCGGTAAGCAACCGGAAGCGTTCGTCCAATTTCGCAGCAAGCTGCTCGACGGATAAGGCCTTTAACCGCGTCGCCGCAAGCTCCAGCGCCAAAGCAATGCCGTCTAAACGTTTACAGATTTCGGAGACGATAGGCGCATTCGCTTCGGTAAGCGCAAAGCGCGTATTCGCCGCATTCGCACGCGCTACGAAGAGCGCCAGCGCGTCCTGCGGCGAGAGCGATCCCACGCGGTGCACGATCTCGCCGGCAATACCCAGCCCTTCACGGGACGTTGCGATGAGTTGGACCTTCGGACAGCCGCGAATCAACGCATCTGCCATCGCGGCGGCGCCGGCGACGACGTGCTCGCAATTATCGAAGAGCAACAGTGCTGTTTTATTGCGCAGCGCGCTCACCACGCTTTGCGTGAGCGTGCGCTCGGGCTGCTCCGTCACGCCGAAGATGGACGCGACGGTGTTCGGGATGAGCGATTCGTCGATAAGCGGCGCGAACTCCACGTACCACACGCCGTCGGGATAACGATCCAGCAGATCCGCACTCGCTTGCAGAGCCAGGCGCGTTTTGCCCACGCCACCCGTTCCGACAAGCGTCAGCAGCCGCGTCTTCTGCAGCAGATCCTGAATTTCGGCAACGTCGTGATCGCGGCCGACGAAACTGGTAACCTGCAGCGGCAAATTGTTCGGCAGCTGCTCGAGGGATCGCAACGGAAAGAATTTTTGCTGCAGATCCGGCGCGAGCAACTGGTAGATCTGTTCGGGTTGCGTGAGATCTTTCAACCGGTGCGGCCCTAAATCGCGCAGCGTAACCTGCGGCGGCAGATCGTCCTGCGCCAAATCGGCGGCCGCGCCCGAAACCAGAATCTGGCCGCCGTAGCCGACCGCGAGCAAGCGCGCCACGCGGTTAACCGCCGGCCCGAAATAATCACCCTCGCGCTCGTCGGCGTTTCCCACGTGGATCGCCATCCGGACTTTTAATCCGTCGACTTCCGAGAAATCGCCGGCTGCAATGGTGCGTTGGGCCGCGAGGGCCGCTGCAATGGCTTCGGGCGCTGTCGGAAACGCGGCACACACCGAATCGCCCATCGTCTTGAACAGGTAGCCCTGATGCTGCTCGATCGTTTCCCGCAGAATGGCATCGTGCCGCGTCACGGCCGCGCTCATCGCCTCGCGAAAGCGCTCCCAGCGATGCGTGCTGCCCTCGATATCCGTAAAAAGGAACGCGACCGTGCCCGAAGGCATCGCCTGTCTTTTGACTTGCGATGCCGCGTCGGCCATCAGGTAAGGACCGACTCCAACCGGCCGGCACCGCGGGCGAACACGATCTCCATGGCGATTCGTTCGCCGACGGAAACGTCTCGCCCCCACCGGTATGCCGAATAGGGCGTGTAGCGCGTTCCGGGCGAGCCCGGAATGCGCAAGGAGACGTCATAGCAGACGAACTCTTTCGGCGGTCCCGCAACGATGATGCACTGCAATGCGAAGGGACCGATTACGCCGGGCGGATTGACCTCGCGTGCGACTTTGACGAAGCGTTCGCCCATCTCGAACGCTTTCTCGAGTGTCGATTCGGTCAGCGTCGTCGCGATGTGTCCCGCTTCTTCCAAGCGCATCGGCACGCTGCGCAGCGCTTCGAGCGCGGACGGCGGAACGTTGCGGAAACCCTCAAGATTCGTTTGCCGGCGCGTATCGGTCCCAGAAAGTTCCAGCTCTCCGAGTACGGGCGAGTAAAAGAAATTCAGGTTTACGGACGGCCCGAGCGCGTATTCCTCGATAATCGCGTTTGCCAAACCATCTTCGGTCAGCATGCCTTCGCGAATGAGCCGCTGGGAGACGTCGCGATACTCTTGCGGTGAGGAGACGAGGAAGAACGCCCGCTCGAAGCTGACCTTCGCGTGCGGCGCTTTCACCATCACGAGGCGATCGATGTCTTCGGGCGAGCGGTATTGCAGCGGATGCCGGATTCCGGCGCGCTGCATCAGCGAGTATTGATTGTGTTCCTCGTCCCGCTCTTCCGCGCGAAGCAGACGACGGTTGCCGAACATCGGCACTTTCATCCCGCGCTCGATTTCGTCGTAGCTGAACTTCTGGTGCAGATAGACTTCGAACGAACGGTTTGCGAGAAAGATGACGTTGCGTTTGCGAAGTTCTGCCTGCACGTCGGCGCGAAGCAGGTCGGTGAACGCGTCGAGCTCGAGCGTTTCGTCGACGCACCCGCGCGGCGGATTCTCCCGCTGCGCGTAGTACTGCGTGTAGGTCTTCTCGCGGCCTTTCGCCGTGACCACGAGATTGCGCAAGCCTTGCGCGCGCGCGCCGAAGGCTACCTCCAGCGCCGAGTGGCTGCCGATGGAACACAACGTCAGCGCGGAGGTATCGTAGCCTTCGAGTAAAGCGTCGCTCACACGGCGCGCTTTAGATCAGACTGACGCAGTCTCCTTGATGCCGTGGCGAATCTGCGCGCGTAAGTCGGCGGAATCCATGTGGCCGTGACTTTTGACGGCGTGGGCAACCGCGGCGTCTAGGACCTCTTGCTCGGTGTCGGCGCTGATCACGATCGTGCAGCGGTTTTCACTGGGAAAATCCCGGCAGTCGATAGCTTTACGAGCCATACAAGCCTTCTTTCCGGCAATGCCGTACCGCAGATTATAAACCTGCGTCAGCCCTTTAACAACTCCCGGGCTTGGTCGGTATCTTGGTACTCCACCGTCAGCACGCCGCGGATGTGAGAACGCGCCGCCTTTGCCTCCGGCGTGTCGATCTTCGTGAGCGTGGTGTACACGTCGAGGAGCAGCTTGGGCAGATCGCGATCGCGCGGATACACCTTGTGCAAATCATCGATCGCGGTCGCGAGCTGGACTGCCATACCGCTCTCTTGCTTGGCGTAGCCGTAGCCAATCATGTAGTTCACGCGATTAAGTTCGTTGCGCATGCCCAGAATCGACATGCCCATCGGGCCGAAATACTCATCCGCCGGCGCTAGCGTTGTCATCATGCGGTCGTGTGAGGGCAGGGCGCTGATGTTCGCGATCGTTCTAAGTTCCGGCAGTTTGTCCACGCGAGCCTGAATCACCATCGCGTTGGCGCGGTCGCCTTGCGTGTAATCGTCCTCGCCTTTCGCGGCAGCCTCGACAGCCTTCAGAAACGCGGGACCCCACGTCGTAGGCAGATTCGCCAATGGAAACGTGGGATCGGACGCGTGCACGAACGCCAGGCTGCGCCACGAAGGATCGCGCGTGATCAACCAGCCGCGCCAGTTCGCCTCGACCTGCAAGAGCATCGCATTTGCATCGTGGGGGTACTGGCGAAGGTTCGCGGCGGCGTCTTCATCGGCAAAGCGCGCAAGCGCAACCGGATCTTCGAGCGCATCCACGCGCGCCAGCAGATCTTTCGCCTTGGCAATCTCGGCAGGATCCGCATTGTTCATTTCCACGTACAGCGCCGCCTCGCGCACGTACCACGGCACCGCTTCGTGATTGATGAGCGGGTCGTAATGCACGCCGGCGCTCACGTCGACCGTAGTCTGTTCGATCTGACGGTACGCCGGATCGTCGGGGCGCTGCAGCGAGTACGCGCGTCCCGCATTGAAAAGCGTCGAGAGATAATAGACCTGATTGTAAAAGGTCCAGCCTTGCTGGCTGCCTTTCGCGTACGCCGCCTGCATGGCGGTGTACAGTTTTTCCGGATCGGCCATGAACGCGGCGCGCGCGCTCAGGGGCGAGAGCAGCGCAGCGGCGCACAGCGCCGCAGCAGCGATTCTAAACCACGCTTGAATCATCTAATACTAAACGTAGATTTCCCGTCAAAAGTGCGTTTTTGAGTTCGCGGGCGATCCGGCGCCCGGTGGACATGGGCTCGTTGTAGTTCAAATACGAGTAGGCGGAGCCGTCGATGAAGAGATTCGTGCCGGCGACGATGCGCGCGGAGATTTCCATGATGTAGAACTGCATGTCGGGCGTGATGATCGTCTCGATGCAGAACGCGCCGAACAGGCCCTTCGGTCCGCAGATCTCCTTGCTGACGCGAATGACGTCCTCGCCCATGCGGTACGCTTCGGCCAGCATCGATTCGCGCAGCGAGACCGGCGAATTGCCGACGACGACGTACGAGGGACTGACGTCCATGCCTTCCTGTGCCGCTGCCGGAATGCGCCCGAGCGAATCGACGTTCGTCTCGTAGCGGCGATCCATGCTCATGATCTCGAGCTTATCCTCGAGCGGCGAATAGAAATAGTGAATGTAGAGCGGAACGCCGATGATGTATTCCTGAATGATGTAGGCTTCATTCAAATGCGTCGCGCGCGCCTCAAAATCGGCGGCGTCGCGGATGAACATGTACCCCTTGCCGCCCTGTGCGCCGTAGAGCTTCACGATGACCGGCCGGTCTATCTCGGCGCCTGATTTGAATTGGCGCGGCAGTTTAAGACCTGCGCGTGAAAGCCAATCGCGCTGCAGTTCGCGGCTCGCTTCCCAATCAAGCACCGCTTTATTGCCGAAGTACGGAATCGTCATGCGCTTGTGTTCTTCGAGCGAGAGATACGCGACGAACGACCCGTGCGGAACGATGATCAGCTTGCGCTTCTCCAGCTCGCCCATGATCGACGGGAAATCCTGATAGCGGTCGATGCCGATCACTTCGTCGACGAAGTTGAACGAACGGTACAGCCGCTCGGTGTCGCGGTTCGCAATCGCAAGCGTTTTAAAGCCTTCATCGTGCGCGCCTTTTAGGATCTG
>JAICWY010000144.1 GCA_025934645.1 Vulcanimicrobiia bacterium | reverse complement strand
GGAAAGAACGTGACGAACGTGCTCTCGCAATGTTCGATCAAATCTTCTCGCTGCGGAACCGCGATTGCAAATGCGGTGTGCACGATGTGCGTGCGTCCGGAAAGATCGCGCAGCATACGTTTTGCATCTTCCGTATCGTGCGGTTTGTTGTAGGCCGCGCCGTTCACGTCGACAACCGTATCGGCGGCCACTACGATCTCGCTGCCGTCACGCACGTCGGTACACTTGTGCCGCGCGTGCACGATCGCAAGTTCCCGCGGTGTGAGTTCCGGCCGGTCCGGTTCTTCGTATGAACTGGGAACCACGCGCACGTCTAAGTTCAGCGAGCGCAGCAACTCCAATCTCCGCGGCGATGCGGAGGCGAGGACGATGCTATTGATAGCGCGTTCCATTGACCTCGATGTAACCCGCGGGATGGCGTCCGCGCGGATCGTGATGCGTCCAGTGAATCACGTTGTCGTTGCACTCGAACTGACCGAGCAGCGAGACGGTATCGCCGCGGCGCAGCGGAATCGGCCCGGTGATGTCGGCGTTGTCTTCGACTTTGTACACATTCCCGGAAGCTTCGATGAGAAACCCTTCGTGCTCGCCGCTGCGCGAATCGCGCATGCCCAGAACGCGCGTCACCGATGCGCGCGGAATGTACACCTCGACGTGATGGTAACTGCTGCGGTTGCTCGCGCACGCGTTCGAGGCATCGCTCGCGTTCATCACGCCGCCCGAGGCACAGCCGCTCAGCGCAAGCGCGCCGAGCAGCGCGCTACTCAATGCTCTCTTCAAAGCCGTACAACTTCTGCGCGAAGATATATTGCCACACCGCTTCAGGCACCAAATAGCGCACCGATTTGCCTTGCGAGAGCAGCGTGCGCACGAGCGTCGCGCTCTCGGGCATCTCCGGCAGCGTCAGCGTTTTTACGCGCGTGCGCAAGGTTGCTGGGACTGCAGCCAGCACGCGGGTAAGCGCCTCGGCGCTCACGCCGGCACGCGGCGCAATGACGAATGATTCGAGCGATTCGAGCACGTCTTCGAAGCGCACCCACGCGTTGCTCGCCAGCGAATCGGCGCCGGTGATGAACGTGAGCGATGCGCCCGGATACTTCGCATGAATCTTCGGCAGCAGATCGGCGGTGTAGCCGGTTGCGTCGGGACGCAGGTCGGTGTCATCGAGCATGAAGTGCGGATTCGCGTCGATCGCGCCGAGAATCATTGCGCAGCGGTGCTCGGGCGCGGCGAGCGGTTTGGCGCGGTAATGCGCTTTGCTGTTGGGCACGAACAGCACGCGATCCAAGCCGGCCATCAGGCGTGCCGATTCCGCTACGAATAGGTGAATATTATGAACGGGATCGAACGTCCCGCCGAACACGCCTATGCGCATTTACGAATACGTAAACTCGTAGTGGGCGATGCGCACCGTGTCGCCTTCCGTCGCACCCATTTCGCGTAACCGTTTGTCGACGCCCATCTTTGCCAAGATCTGCTCGAAGCGCGCGAGTCCTTCATCCGAATCAAAATCCGTCATTGCCGCCAGGCGCTCCACGCGCTCGCCGCTGATCACGAACGTTTCGTCTTCCTTGTGAATCACGAACGGCTCGGACGGTTTGAGATGAATCTGCGCGGGCTCGGGCGCCGCAACTTCCGGAATCGGCGTTTCTTGAATCGTGCGCCACGCCGCGTACACGAGATCTTGCACGCCTTCACGCGTCGCCGAACTGATGCCGCGCACGTCGGGGAACTGCGCGCGCAGATCGTTCAGGCGCTCTTGCGCGTCCGGCAGATCCAATTTCGAGACGACGAGCAGCGTCGGCTTGTCGGGCAACAGCGGATTCCAGGCCGCAAGTTCTTGCTCGATCGTCGTTTTGTCGGCGAGGATCTCGTCGAGCGTCTTTGCTCCGTCGAGCAGATGGATCAGCACGCGCGTGCGCTCGACGTGCCGCAAAAATTGGTCGCCCAGGCCCGCGCCGGTATGGGCGCCTTCGATGAGCCCGGGGACGTCGACCATGACGAACGACTCTTCGTCCGACACGCGGACCACGCCCAGCTGCGGTTCGAGCGTCGTGAACGGATAATCCGCGATCTTCGGGCGCGCCGCAGAGACGACGGAGAGCAGCGTGGACTTGCCGGCGTTGGGCAGCCCGATGATGCCGCAATCTGCGAGCAGCTTTAACTCCAGGCGCAGCGAGCAGTGCTGCCCGGGCTCGCCCTTTTCGGCAAAGCGCGGCGCTTGGCGCGTGCTGGTTGCGAAATGCTGATTGCCCAGGCCGCCGCGGCCGCCTTTGGCGACCATGACGCGCTCGCCCGGGGTGCTGAGATCCGAGAGGAACGCCTCGGGCTGATCCTCGAGCGTGCGGTAGACCAGCGTGCCGACCGGAACGGGGATGATCAGGTCCTCACCGCTGCGCCCCGATTTGTTCGAGGTGCCGCCGCCCTTGCCGGGCTCGGCCGAAAACTGGCGCTTGAAGCGGAACTCCACCAGCGTGGAGAGTTCGGGCGTCGCCTCCAGGTAGACGCTGCCCCCGTGGCCGCCGTCGCCGCCGGCGGGTCCGCCCTTCGGAATGTACTTCTCGCGGCGCCATGCCACCAGGCCGTCGCCGCCATTGCCGGCGGCCACCGTTACGGCCGCTTCATCTATGAACTTCACTGAACGCTATCCATTCGCCGCAACAAGCCCGCAAAATTCTTCTACTAAATACCCGAGACGCTTGATGGAT
>JAICWY010000075.1 GCA_025934645.1 Vulcanimicrobiia bacterium | reverse complement strand
CTTCAAGTTGGGAGCGGGAACCGCTTCGCCTTCGATCTCGGTGTCCACGCCGGCCATGATGCGCAGGAGCGAGGACTTGCCCGCACCGTTGAGGCCCAAAATGCCGATCTTGGCGCCGGGGAAGAAGCTGAGCGAGATGTCCTTGAGGATCTGGCGCTTGGGCGGCACGAGTTTGCCGACCCGGTGCATCGTGTAAACGTATTCCACGGGCCACCTTTTTAGCGGAGGCGAACCAAACCCCTAGGCCCGCGCATATACGGGATATGTTGCATATTGTACTGGCGGCGACGCTCAATGTGGTCATCCGTGACTTTTCCTACACGCCGATGGCGTTGACTGTACGCGCCGGTGATACCGTTCATTTCGTGAACCGCGACTCCGAGGCGCACACCGTCACGGTGCAAGGCGGAAAAATCGATTCCGGCGGCCTGGATACCGGCGATGCGTGGTCATACCGCTTCACGCGTCCCGGCAAGTACGCGTACTTTTGCTCGCTGCATCCGTACATGCGCGGAACGATCGTGGTGCGGCCGTGAAGCGCTCCGCCTTTCTGGAGCACGTCGCCTGGACGGGCGCGGGCATCGCCTATAGTTTGAGCGCCGCCGGCATCTTTCACGGCACGGCCGTCGCGCAAACGCCCCCGCAAGCGATCGACTTTGTGCAGATCAGCGACAGCCACATCGGCTTTCATCAATCGGCGAACCCGGACGTAAGTGCGACGCTCGAAGCGGCGGTGAATGCGATCAACGCGCTGCCGCAGCAGCCGCAGTTCGTCATTCATACCGGCGACGTGACGCATCTCTCAAAAGCCGGACAGTTCGATACCGCGAAAAACATCCTCGGAAAGCTGCGCGCGCCGCTCTTTGTCCTGCCGGGAGAGCACGATTTCATCGGCTCGGATCGCAAAGCGTTTTACGAAGCGTTTCCTGCGGACGCGCAAACCGGCTGGCGCTCCTGGGATGGCGGCGGCGTCCATTTCATCGCGCTTGTGAACGTCTTCGATTTCGAAAACATGGGCTTGCTCGGGAACGATCAGCTTGCGTGGCTCGAGCGGGATCTGCGCGCGCACAAAGTCTCGACTCCCATCGTCGTGTTCGCGCACGTGCCGCTCTACGCGCTCTATCCGCAATGGGGCTGGACCACCGAGGACGGCGCGAAAGCCATCGCGCTGCTGCGCCGGTTCGACTGCGTCACCGTGCTGAACGGTCATATCCACCAAGTTGTGCGCTACCAGGAAGGCTCCATCTCGTTCGCGACCGCCAATGCCACGGCATATCCGCAGCCTAAGCCCGGCGCGGCGCCCAAGCCGGGCCCGCTCGCGCTGCCGCACGCGGCACTGCTGCAAGCCATCGGGTACCGTAACGTCGAAGTGCAGCCCGATGGACGCGCCGGCATCGCCGAGCGGACGCTGGGATAGCTTGATCGAGCGCGCGTATCGCGAGCGGCGGCGCGCGCTCTACGCGGTCGCGTTCCACGTGTTGCACGATCGCGGAGAAGCCGAAGATTGCGTGCACGACACGATTGCGCGACTGCTGCAGCACGGACATTCGTACACCGAGGCGCGCGGTTCGATTGAAGCGTTTTTAACGGTTTGCGTGCGGAACGAAGCGCTCACGCGCATCCGCAAACGCGCGAACCGCTCGCGCATCGAACGTGAGCGGCTCGGCGGCGAGCAGGTGGAACCGCCGGTCGATGCGCCCGTCGTCGAACGCGCCGCCTTACAGCAAGCGCTGCAGTCGCTCAGCGCGCCTCAGCGCGAAACCTTGCGGCTTGCGTATTACGGCGGATTAACGCACGAACAAATCGCGGCGCGAACCAACGAACCGGTGGGAACGGTGAAGAGCCGGCTCTCCGCCGGATTGCGCGCGCTGCGCGCGTATTACTTGGCCCGGGGCGAGGACGTATGACGGCGCACATCGGCGAATCGGCGGAACTCTACGCGCTCGGCGCGCTCAGCGAAGACGAACGCGCGCAGGTCGACGCGCACGTGGTGCAGTGCGATGCATGTGCGGCGCGTTTAGGCGAAGCCGAGCGCACCGTCGCGGCGATGGAAGAGACCGGCAGTTCCGCTAACCGGCGCCCGCGGGCTTGGCGCTTTCCGGCGGCAGCCGTTGCCGCGGCGTTCGTTCTCGGTCTCGTGCCGTCCGGATGGTTCTGGAGCGCGCAGCAGCGCGCGAACGCGTACGACGCCGATCGCGAGGGCGCGCTCGCGGCGATGGTTTCCAGCCATTTCTCTCACGCGCAGTTTCAGCCGCTCGCCGCGGGCGCGCCCAAGGCGAAACTCATCTACGCGCGTAGCGGGCGCTGGGTATATGCGGTTGCCCAAACGGGCAAGCCGCTGCTGCTCGAAGTGCGGGAGGGCGGCAAAGCCGTGCCGCTTGGCATGCTCCATGTGTTGGGCGGCTCCGCCGAACTGTTCGTTCGCGACGCGGGCACCGGACGCTCGTTCGTTTTGAATGACGGACGGCGCGATATCGAGCGGGTGAGCCTACCCGCGCGCTGAACACGCGCGGAATGGAGCGCACGCGCATCGCCTCGGGAAGCGGGCTGGCCGCGGAGATTCTGCCGTACGGCGCCACGATTGCCGGCCTCTTCGTGCCCGATCGCAAGGGCCGCACCGAAAATGTGGTGCTGTCATTTCCGGACGTTGCGGGTTACAAGGAACACCGCCATGTCTGCTGCGCGATCGGGCGCTATGCGAACCGCATCGCGGACGCGCAATTCGACCTCGACGGCAAAACGTACACGCTGCCCGCAAACGACGGCCGCAATACGTTGCACGGCGGCCCCGACGGATTCGATACGAAGGTTTGGACCCTCGCCGAGTCCTCCCCGGCGAGCGTGCGTCTAACCTACACCAGCCCGGACGGTGAAGAAGGCTTTCCGGGAACGTTGCATGTTGCAATAACGTACGCAATCGAAGACGACGCGCTGCGCATCGAGTACGAGGCTGAGTGCGACGCGGACACGATAGTGAATCTCACGAATCACACGTACTTCAATTTGCAAGGCACGCCTGCGGAAGACGCCTCGCAACATCTGCTGCAGATCTTCGCGGCGCGCTATACGCCCGTCGACGGCGAGCTCATTCCGACGGGCGAATATGCATCCGTCGCAGGAACGGCATACGATTTTCGCAATCCGCGGCCGATTTCGCCGCATCATTATGACACGACGTTCGTCCTCGATCGCACGGAGAACCGGTTAGGCCGTGCGGCGATCGCCGGAGATCCCGTCAGCGGACGCATGTTAGAAGTGCTCACGACGGAGCCCGGCATGCAGCTTTACACCGGAAAACCGGGCTATTTCGCGCTAGAAACCCAGCACTTTCCCGACTCGCCGCATCACTCGGGGTTTCCATCGACGATTTTACGCGCAGGCGAACGCTTCGACTCGACGACGGTCTACCGCTTCGTTTAAGCATGAGATTGACTAACATAAAAAAAATAATGTTAGTATCGCAGAAAATCAAATTCGAACGCTTTAGGTGGTGTGGGCTACATGCCGTTTGCAAGTCTTCGGGCTTTTCTATTTGCAGCTGGCGGAGCGTTGCCCCGTCCCCAGACGTCGACTTTAAAGCGGAAATTGGGATGGACGCCGAGCGGGTTATGGTTAGGATTGGCGATTTCAACATTAATCGCTGGATGCCATGGCGCCGGAACCGCGGGATCATCATTAGAACCACCCCTCGCGGCGCGGCGAACTCAGGACCAAGTTGTTAATCCTGTTCCTGCAGTGACTCCCGTTACGGCATGTCAACAAACAGACACGGGCGGCGCAAACGATACCCCGAAATATTCTTGTTTTTTGGAGCCTAACGTCGCTCCGACTGCGCCACTGAACGCAGGCCCGACCGAGGTGTTTTCGCAGCAGCCGAACTGGAATTGCACGGCTGGCAGCTTCTCCCTAGTATATCAAAATGACAGCGTAAATCCTCAGCCATCACTTCCGCCGCCGCAGAATGTTCGGTTCTTCCCTACGCAAAGCGATCCTGGATTATGCAGCAAGAAGGATTCTACTACCGTCACCTTTACGTTTCCAAGCCCGTTACCAGCCGGCCAATGGGCCGTGCACTACGCAGTAATGGACAATTTTTCAGACTGTGATGGAATAAACTGCGCGAATACAAACACAGATATCCTAGACATATGGCTGCATCCGAGTCTATTAATTCGCGACATCGACGCCAATCACGATGAAATAGAAAACCAAGAATGGACGCGCGTTGTGGGTCAGAGGGTAAATCTCGAGGTCCTTCAGCCGTACGCATGGGACGATATCTCCGGCTGCAATTGGCAAGTTCCGAACGGTGTTGCGCCGAATGCTGTGGGAGGTTACGGCGCACTTGGTCCAACCATTCCAAGTGTCCTCGCGGCACCTTCACCTATGCCGACACTGGCGAATGTTACGCAGATTCAATTCTACTGGGTTCGCCCATTCGATCCGAGCCAGCTGAACCTAACATGCACTGTTAGCAATAGTCACGGATGGGGCGATGGCAACGTCCACGTCGCTCCGATGCAGATATCAGCATTCATCAATTCCTCTGTTGTTGCTCCGACTGCATCCGTCAGTACGACGTTCGGCTCGATACATCAAGGTCCGTATCAGTTTGGTCCCGGGGAGGATGAGGAAATCAGTTTGGGAACGCAGCTTGACATGCCATCCAGTTTGGGATTGCAATCAGCGTATTCAGTTACAATGCCCTCTCAGTATGGCGGGGAATTTGGTCCAAATCAGACAATAAATTTTTCTACTACAGTCAGCCCTGAACCGTCGGCTACGCCCGGAACCGGAGGCAACGTCGAACTGGACGGATGCCCAATTTATACTCAATATTTCGATGGTAGTACTATCGCTGGTCCCGTTGCGGTCGCGAGCGCGGCCCCCGGCGCTTCCAGCACATTTTCGACGGTCGATGCTCCTAGCTCCAGTAACTGGTATCAGTCGCAATACTTGCGGGAAAAGGACGATTTCGTTACCACATTGATGTTTAAGCCAACGGTCGACGCGAATGGATCCTTGCCGTATGCGATTTGGGTGCCGCTTGTTTCGTATGCATGGGGCTTTGATGGAACTGCGGAGGATTTAGGCGCGTGGAATTGGGCAGCCCAACCTAGCCCCGTTCAGTATCCTTCTCCCGGTGCATATTCGACCGCATCGAACCCCACGCTTTTTACCATCCCTGGGAACTTCCCGACGTGGAATGGCGTTGTATACACGCCTTCATGCGCCTCCGTGCAGTGATTTGGAGTCTCAATAACATGATTGGTTATTCCGCCATGTGTTTAATGGCCATCATGGCGCTCAGTGAGGGTATGGTTGCCCAGCGGACGCTGCCGATAATAGATTTGCCTACAACAGCACCGTTGCCATCTGCGCTCGAGATACGTCTAAGTGCCGCACAATCAAGTGTTGCTGTTGGCGAAAATATTTTTCTTCGAGTGCAAGTCGTCAATCGGACAAGCGAGGCTTTTGCTGTGTCTGATTTAACGCCATGGGACGCCGTTCATGTTACTCTGACGGAAGAAGGCCGCGTTATTGCTCCATCGTCTCGCTACGTCGCGCCCTATCATTACAAATTTCCCGGGCAAGTAGTCGTAGATCCGGAACAGGCATTCACATACCGATGGATGCCTATGACCGGCAGTGGTCAGCCGGCCTTTTACTATCCCCTATCGTACTGGGGCTACAGCCAGCGGTTGGCGCCAGGCCGCTATTCTATTGTGGCAACGCCTATTCTGGTGGCCGCTCGACAACATGGTCGGTGGCTTAATCAGGACCGGAAGCTGCAGAGCAATGCCGTGAACGTCACTGTAACACCGTAAGCAGCGGTACTACAGAATCTTCGCTAAATGCAGAGCGTCGGCGGTGTCGTCGCGGACTGTGCGGCAGAGTTCAGCGTCGTCGGCGATGGAGCGTCCGTATGACGGAATGAGCTCCGGCAGCTTGGCCTGCCACGCCGGCAGCTCGTCTTTATACAACCGCGAGATCACGTCGAGCATGACCGCAACCGCGACGGAAGCGCCGGGTGATGCGCCCAGTACCGCCGCGATCGATCCGTCGGCCGAGGAAACCACCTCGGTGCCGAACTGTAGTTTGCCGCAGGTTTTTTTATCCGGCGAGATCACTTGCACGCGCTGGCCGGCGACGATGAATTGCCATTTCGAGGGATCCGCCTGCGGAAAATATTCTTCCAGCGAGGCGTATTTCTTCGCTTTCGACTCGAGGACTTGACCGACCAAGTACTTCGTGAGATCGAAGTTGTCGCGCCCCACCGCGAGCAGCGGCCCGATGTTATCCGGTTTTACGGACGAGAAGAGATCGGCGTACGAACCGTGCTTCAAAAACTTCGTCGAGAAGCCCGCGTAAGGGCCGAACAGCAGCGAGCGTTTTCCGCCGACGAAACGCGAATCCAAGTGCGGCACGGACATCGGCGGCGCACCGACCGAAGCTTTGCCGTACACTTTCGCGTGATGGCGATCTGCAAGAGCCTGATCGTCGCAGCGTAAGAAGATGCCGCTGACCGGGAAGCCCGCGTAGCCTTTGGCTTCCTCGATGCCCGATTTTTGAAGCAGTTTGAGCGCGCCGCCGCCGGCGCCCACAAACACCGTGCGCGCGTCGAGCGTGCGGCTCGTTCCGCTGGCGCGGTCTTTGACCGTCACGCGCCAGCGCGAGTCATTGGTGCGGTGCAAGTTCGTGACGCGGTGCGAATACGAGATCGTGACGCCCGCAAGCGTTCCCAGATACGCGAGCAAATGCCGCGTTAACGCGCCGTAATCGACGTCGGTGCCGGTGATCATGCGCGTCGCGGCAACGTGTTCGCCGGGATCGCGCCCTTCCATGACCAGCGGCATCCACTGCGCGAGCACCGCGTGATCTTCGCTGTATTCCATGCCGCGGAAACAATGGTGCGCGCTCATTGCTTCATAGCGCTTGCGCAGGAACGCGACGTTGTCGTCGCCGCGCACGAAGCTGATGTGGGGCACGTCGTGAATGAACGACTCCGGCTGCCCCATCGCGCCCTTGCGCACCATGTGCGCCCAGAACTGGCGCGAGAGATCGAACTGCGTGTTCACCGCGAGCGCCCGCGCGATGCCGACGCTGCCGTCGGGATTCTGCGGCGTGTAGTTCAGTTCGCAGAGCGCGGCGTGTCCGGTGCCCGCGTTGTTCCAGGCGTTCGAACTTTCGTTCGCCGCCGAATCGAGCATCTCGAAGATCTCGATGCTCATATCGGGCTGCAGCTCTTTGAGCATAGCGGCCAGCGTGGCGCTCATGATGCCGGCGCCTACCAGGACGATATCGGTGCGGTTCTCGGACATAGCCTTTCTACGGTACGACGAGCCGGGTCCGCAGGCAACGCCTTATTCCGCAGCTTCGCTTACGATTCGACCTTTGTCTGAGCATCTTAGCGGCCTCTAGCGAGCCCGCCGTCCGACGAAATGCGGTTCCCTGGCTCACGTGCGCCTCTAACGCCGTCGAGTTCGAGCCACTCCGAAAGCGCTTCCAAGTCGCGCTGCAGCCGTGCGCGGACCTCGCATTTGTCAATTCCGGGTTCGTAGTGCACGGCTTGGACGAGCAGCGTGCGCGCTTGGCGGTCGGCTTTGAGATCGACCCGCGCAACGAGGCGATCGTCCAGTAAGTACGGCAGCACGTAGTAGCCATGCACGCGCTTCTGCGGGGGCGTGTAAATCTCGATGCGGTAGTGAAAATCGAACAGCCGGTGCGTGCGCGCGCGGTTCCAGACCAGCGAATCGAACGGTGAGAGCAACGCCGAACCTTCGATGCGGCGCGGGATCCGGGCGCCGGACGCCAAGTACGCCTGCTGCTTCCAACCTTCGACGCGAACCGGTTCTAGCGCGCCGTCTTCGGCCAACTCCGCAACGCGCTTACGCGCATCGGCCGCGTCGAGCCGGTAGTAATCGCGCAAATCGGCTTCGGTTGCAATGCCGAACGCTTGTGCGGCGATCGCGATCAAACGCCGCTGCGCATCGGCTTCGGATACCGGCGGCGCATTCAGCAGTTCAGTTGGAATTACGCGTTCCGCCAGATCGTACACCCGCTCGAACGACGTCTGTCGTTTGACGACTGCAAGACGCCCGCTCCAGAATAAAAATTCCACCGCGCGTTTAGTATCGTTCCATCCCCACCACTTTTCTTTGCCCTTGCCCTCGGGAAATTGCGACGCGCTCAGCGGGCCGTTCTGCGCGAACTCGCCGAGCACGCGCTTGACGAGATCGCGCTTTTCCATACCGACGCGCGCGACGTTGCCCCACATGCCGCGTCCGCGCTCGGCGCGGAGCATTCGCCAGCGCAAATACGGATAGAGCTCGATAGGTACGAATGACGCTTCGTGCGCCCAATACTCGAGCAGCCGCCGCGGTTTGCGGTACGCAAGCCGCTCGAGCAGCGCGCGATCGTATGCGCCGAGCCGTGAGAAGAGCGGAAGATACTGCGAGCGGACGAGCACGTTTACCGAATCGATCTGCACGGCGCCGAGCCGCCGGATCAGCGTCGCGATGCTGCGCGCGTTCGGCGCGGCAGCGGGCCGTACGTCGAATGCTTGTGCGCCGATCGCGATGCGCCGTGCCTGCGCTGCGGAAAGATCGCTCCTCACGCTAGAGCAGCGTCGCTGCGGCGATAAGCACCGCGCCGGCGATCTGCACGCCGCGTAATTGCTCACCCAAAAAGATCACGGCTAGCACGACGGCCGTGAGCGGTTCCATCGTTCCGAGAATTGCGGCTTTGGCTGGCCCGGTTTTTCGCATGCCGATATTCAGCAGTCCGATGGGGACGGTCGTGACGCATAACGCGATTAGCGTGACCCAAAACGCCGCCGCAGCGCCCGGCACCGTGATGCCGCTCCATGCGGCGAACGGCAGCATAACGAGTGTAGTCGTGCCGAGAATCACCGAAGTCGCACGCATTGCAGGAACGCCTCGCAGCGTTCCGCTTCCATAGAAGATATAGACTCCGTACGCGAGCGCGGCGCAGATGCCGATGAAGAGCGTCAACGGCGCGATCGGCGTCGCGGGCGCGTGCACGAGCAGCACGACGCCGGTCATCGCGAGCACGATTGCGGCGACGCGGACGAAACGCAGCGGTCTGCCGTGCAAACGTTCGATGACAGCTACGACGACGGGATACGCGTAGAACAACAGCACCGCATACGAAACTCCGGCGGTTTGCATCGTGTGCAGATACGCCCACGACATCGCCGCATAGGCCACGCCGAGCCCTGCAAGCGCGGGCAGCATTCGCGGCGGCAGCGCCTGCTCTTTGATGAGTCCGGCCAGCAGCCACAATATCACCGCGGCGGCGGCAAAACGCCAGAAGAGCAGTGCAAACGGCTCGACACCTGCGGCCAGCGCCCATTTGCCGAGCACGCCGTACGTGCCGAACGTTATTGCGGACCCAAGAACGGCGATGGCGCCGCGATCCAATCGTTTCACGGGGGCCGCACATTCGACGCAGCGGTAGGGCAAGCCGCCCGGCAGGGCTAACGTCGCGCCATGCTTCAATCCGACGCCGCTGCCGCGGTACAGACGAAAGCCGGCTCCGAACGGCTCGAACTCACGGTCCGCAGCCTGGTTCT
>JAICWY010000114.1 GCA_025934645.1 Vulcanimicrobiia bacterium | reverse complement strand
TTGCTTGCGTGAGCGTACGGATGCCGCCGCCGCTTTCAACCGGCACCTCTACCGCCCGACAGATCCGTTCGATCGCTGCGTGATTTTCTCCGGAGCCGAATGCCCCGTCGAGATCGATGACGTGCAGCTGTTTGGCGCCGGCTTTCACGAACGCGCGCGCGCGTTCCACCGGATCTGTGTCGTAAGTCTTTTCGCTGCCGGGGTCGCCCTGCTGCATGCGCACGCATTTGCCGCCGCGCAAATCGATGGCCGGAATCACAAGCATTTACGTCACCTCCCCTGCGTATCGCAGAAAATTATCGAGCAGCCGCGCGCCGGTGCGCTGGCTTTTTTCGGGATGAAACTGCGTGGCCATAACGTTGCCGCGCGCCACGATCGCGCTGAAGCGTTCGCCGTGCGTGCACGCCGCTACCGTCGCCTCTCCGACCGGCACGCGATACGAATGCAAAAAATACGCGTACTCATCGCCGCCCAGTCCGGAAACGAACGGATGCGCGGCTTGGATTTCCAAGCGGTTCCAACCCATGTGCGGAACGCGCGGCGCGTGCGTGAAGCGTGAGACCGATCCGTGAAGCACGCCGAGTCCTTCACTTGTTCCGAACTCGTCGCTCTCCTCGAAGAGCACCTGCATGCCCACGCAGATGCCCAGAAATGCGTTGCCGTTATCGATGAATTTCAGAATCGCACGGTCCAGGCCGCGCTCGCGCAGCGCCTGCATCGTGGCGGCGAAGGCTCCGTCACCGGGCAGCACCGCCGCTCGAGCGCCGGCGAGCACCGCGGGATCGTCGGTCAGCGTGAAGGCGGCATTGCGCCGCTGCAACGCGGCGATCAGCGAACCGATATTGCCGCCGCCGTAGTCGATAACCGCCAGCATCGCTAAAACACGTTCCGCACCGGCAAACGCACGATGCGCTCTTTTCCGCTCTGAGCAATGCGGATGCTGTGAACGCTGCCCGGTTCACCGCGCAGCATATCCTGAACGTGAAAGAGCGATGAGCCCGCGACCGGATATCCGTCGATCTCGACGATCGTTGCTCCGGCGATATCGCCCGCGCTCTCGCCGCCCGCAACGCTGAACGATCCGTCGCGCTCGACGTGCACGATCAGCGGCACCATCGTGAATTCTTGCGCCCACGGGCGAGGCGTGTAGCGCGCGTGCAGAAGATTGCCGCGATAATCGAGGCGCAATGCGAAATTTCGCAACGCATTTCCGGCGAGCGAACCCACGATCGGCGCGCTCATCATGGGGCTCATCCACTTTTCGAACGTCCCGGTTGCGCGCGACACGACGTCCAGCGGCGCCAGATCGAACGATTCCCAGCGTGCGTTCGGAATGCGCAGCATGTGCGATGCGAGATCGCCTTTGCCGATCATGTTGGCGGGTCCATAGGCGCCCGCCAGGTATTTCCACTCCGGATGCTTTGCATGCAGCCGGTCGATCACGCTTTGCGAGAGCATCGTAAATGAGGCGCCGGTATCGAGCAGAAAACCCATGCGCTCGCCGTCGATCTCGAGCTCGACGCGCGGAAATGCGTGTCCTTTGCTCACCTGCACGACCAGCGGCACGCCATCCACGAGCGGCGCGCCGTCAATCACCAGCGCTTTTCCGGTGTAGTCGAACGTGATGATGTGATCGGCAAGGACCGCGCCCGGTAGGAACGCCGGCGAAGATGCGCCGGGCATGAACGCCGTCGTTTCAGCGCTGCTCGTGGCCGCCACCGCAACGGGAAACGTCATCGTTTCCGCGCGCACGCTCTTCAAGTCCACGGCGAGCATTCCGGACGGCGCGCCTTTTAAAGCCTGCGTCGTCAGGCCGAGCGCGTCGACCGCTTTTCGCGCGAGAATCACCGCGCCGCCGCCCGTATCGATGTTCGTGAGCAACGGCTGAACTTTTCCGGCCGAATCCGGATAATCGAAATATGCGTAGATGCGGTTATTCTCGATCACGAGCGGCATTCTGACGCCTTCGAAGACGTACTGTGCCCGCGCGGGGCGCACGCCGGCCGCAAGAAACGCCGCGCCGCAGGCAATGAAGCCGCGCCGCCGCATCGTTACTCGATCAGGCCCTTCGTGGACGGCACAGATTGCTCGCCGGTTAATGTTTTCGCCATTGCGAACGCGCGGGCAAAAGCTTTGAACGAGGCCTCGCACACGTGGTGCGCGACGTGGCCGCTCATCTGCATTAAATGGACAGTGATTTTCGCGTTGTCGGTGACGGCGCGGACGAATTCGCCGATCATCTCCGTGGGCATAGCACCCAAATCTTCGCGCAAAAAGGAGACGCGGAAACTCAAGAACGGCCGGCCGGAAATATCCAAGGCGCACGACACCAGCGCTTCGTCCAGCGGCACCATGATCGAACCGAAACGTACGATGCCCCGCTTCTCGCCGAGCGCGTCGGCGATCGCTTTACCGAGTGCGATGCCTACGTCTTCGATGACGTGATGGTTGTCCATGCCGTCGCCGCGCGCGCGCACAGACAGTCCGCAGCCGCTATGCTTCGCGAACGCGTGCAGCATGTGGTCCAGAAAGTCGACGGATGTGTCGATCTCGACGGGGCCGCCGTCGAGATCGATGGTCAGTTCAATCGACGTTTCCGCCGTCGTACGTGCGATGGCACCCGCGCGGCGTTCGTCGTGCATGGTTAATTGCGTGTGACGCCGTTGCCCGAGCGCTGCTCGATGGGCTCGAACGGATGCACGGCCGGGCCCGCATACGTTGCCTGCGGGCGGATCAAGCGGTTGTCTTGCAGTTGTTCCAAAATGTGCGCAGTCCAGCCCGC
This sequence comes from Vulcanimicrobiia bacterium, assembly GCA_025934645.1. Taxonomy (GTDB): domain Bacteria; phylum Vulcanimicrobiota; class Vulcanimicrobiia; order Vulcanimicrobiales; family Vulcanimicrobiaceae; genus JAICWY01. Next base: position 2,029 of record JAICWY010000114.1, on the reverse strand, counting down.
GATGCGTCCGCACGCGAAGATCGGCGTGAACTCATCGCCCGGAAAGCCCAGGCTGTAGAACAACGGCGCACTGTAGAAATCGACGTTCGCGTAGATACGCTTGTCGGGCTTTGTTTCTTGCAGTACTTTGTTTGACGCGTCTTCGAGCGCGCGGGCGATCTTGTACCACTTGGGATCGGTGATCTCGCTGAGCTTTTTCGAAACAGCTTCCAGATGCTGCGCACGCGGATCGCGCACTTTGTATTCGCGGTGGCCCATGCCCATGATGCGCTCGCCGCGCGCGAGCACTTCGCGCACGTACGTTTCCGCGCGCTCCGGTTTGCCGACTTCGAGCAATACGCGACCGACGGCGCTGGCAGCCCCGCCGTGCGCTTCCCCTTGCAACGTCGCGATCGCGGACGTTACGGCCGCATAAAGGTCCGCCTTCGTCGAAGCGGTTACTCGTCCCGAGAATGTCGAGGCGTTATACGAGTGATCGGCCAGCAGCACTAAGTACGTGTCCATCGCGTCTTCCGCGACGTCGCTGGGCACTTGGCCGCGGCACATATACAGGAAGTTCGCCGCTTGCGAAAGATCCGTGCGGGGTTCGATCGGTTCGAGTCCGCGGCGGATGCGATCCCACATCGCCACGATCGTGGGAACTTTCGCGATGAGTTCGATCGCCCTGTGCACGTCGGAGACGTGCGCGCCCTTGCCGTCGACCGGCACGAAGAGCGCCAAGCCGGAGACGATCGTACGCAGAACGTCCATCGGCCACGCGTCTTTGGGCGCGCGCTCCATCGCATTGATGAGCGGTTCGGGCAGCATCCGGTGCGCGCCCAATTCTTTCTTCAGCGCATCGAGCTCGCTCTTGGTCGGCAAGTGGCCGTACAGCAGCAGGTGAGCGACTTCTTCGAAACACGCGTTCGGAGCGAGGTCGTGGATGTCGTATCCACGATAGGTCAGGCGGCCTTCTTTGCCCTCGACATTACTCAGCAGCGTGCTTCCGACGACGACGCCTTCAAGCCCGCGATCAACGACGATTCCCGTGGTAGACAGTGTAGGATTCCTCCGCTCGCACTCTTAATCGCGGCGCTATGGAACCCCTGGACCTCACGAAGCGCGCGCCGCGCAGCCCCCGCGTTCGCCTTGGCGGGCTGTACATGCTGGCGCGCACCATCGACAAATTGCGGGCAACGCTGCCCGGCGGCAACCTCGGCGTCTATCAAATCGCCGGTTTTTCGGAGCGGCTGCTCAAGGCGCTCGAGATTCCGGAGGACGATATGCGCTCCGTCGTCGCGCTGGCGTCCTCGGACGACGAGGTCGTCGCATGGGTGCACAAATACGGCGACCAAGCGAAATATGACGAGATCAACGAGAGCCTGAGCGCGCTTACCCTCGCCCAGCGCATGGACCGGCCGGATTTCCTCGCGCGTTATCCGGTCATCACGGAGAAGCAGCTGCCGCCCGAAATGACGCTCTTGGAAATGCTCGAACTCGACGACGCCGCGATGGGCTTAAGCGCCACTTAAGTCCGCCTTAACGCGCCCGGGTGCAGGCTGGTGCTATGGAACAACGGCATCGGTCTTATGAAGAATCGTTCTTCGACCAGTGGGCCAAGGGTATCGACGAGGACGTTGCGCGGACGCTGCCGGGCCGGCGTCTGAAGCGGCACTTGAGCGACGTGTACCGCTGGATTTACGGCGATCGCGAATGTCAGATGCACGCGGTGTCCGAGACGCATGTGAAGCTGCTCACGCTCAGGCGCGAAGGGCGCTGGCCGCTGGTGCAGCACGCGCCGCTCGTCATCTCGATTGCGCCGGACAACGGCGCGGCGATCGCGCATCACATCGTCCGCTGGCTGCGCTCGTAGACCTTACGCGCGTTCGTCGAACAGCGGTTCGCCGAAGTAGCGGCGGATGACGTACGGCAGCAAGGGGGCGGCCCGGCATCCCGCCGCGTGCACCAGCACGCGGGCTTCTTCCAGCCCCGGGTCGGCGTTACACGCCTCGATGAGCGCGGTCCGGTTTTCAAGCGGGCCATACCAATC